>JAUYJB010000063.1 GCA_030688605.1 Hyphomicrobiales bacterium | reverse complement strand
GGCGACGGGCGCTCTCGGTGCGCTTCACCGGCGATGACATCCGCTGGCATCCGCGGCTCTACGCGCCAACCGACCCCAACGCGCCCAAGCTCAGGGCCGGCGACCCCATCGACGGCGAGCGGTATCCGATCGTCTGGGCGGTCTCAGGCTAAGCCATTGTTCTTTAATCGGATTTTTCTATGAAGCGGACCCAACCGGCGGACCGCAGATGCTCCTGCGGCTGGAACCGCGCCTTGTAGGCCATCTTCGGCGAGCCCTCGACCCAGTAGCCGAGATAGAGATAGGGCAGGGCGAATTTCCGCGCCCGCTCGATATGGTCGAGGATCATGTAGGTGCCGAGGCTGCGGTCGGCGGCGCCCGGATCGTAAAAGCTGTAGACCATCGACAAACCGTCGGCGAGGATGTCGACCAGCGAAACCGCGACCAGCGGGCCGGCGGACTTGGCGCCCGAGCCGCGGCCTGCGCCCTCGCCGGCACGATATTCGACGATGCGCGTCTCGACCGAACTGTCCTCGACCATCATGGTGTAGTCGAGCACGCTCATATCGGCCATGCCGCCTTCCGCGTGGCGGATGTCGAGATAGTCGCGGAACAGCGCATATTGCTCGCTGGTCGGCTCGGCGGACCGCAGGCTCGAGACGATGTCGGCGTTGCGCCGCCGGGTGCGGCGGAAGGAGCGGTTGAGCCTGAACTCGTCGACCAGTACGCGCACCGAGACGCAGGCGTCGCATTTCTCGCAGGCCGGCCGGTAGGCGATGTTCTGGCTGCGCCGGAAGCCGCACTGGGTCAGCGCGTCGTTCAGCATGCCGGCGCGCTGCCCGACAAGATGCGTGAATACCTTGCGCTCCAGCTTGCCGTCGAGATACGGGCAAAGCGCCGGCGCGGTGAGATAGAATTGCGGCAGGTCGCGGCTATGCTTCATCGCTCGTCCAAGTTCGTCTCTTGCTCGGTTCCTCGAGCCACGGCGTTCGCCGGGTCAGGCCTCATCGCTCCCGCACACCCCCCACCCCTTCTTGAGGGGAGAGGGTCGATTAAACGAAATGGCGAACAATCTAGCTTAAGCCATAATACCACGGCGCGAATACAGAAAATGCAATCCAGATGAGTATGACCAGCGGGGTTCCGGCGCGCAGGAAATCGCCGAAGCGGTAATGCCCCGGCCCCATGACCAGGAGATTGGTCTGATAGCCGATGGGCGAGGCGAAGGAGCAGTTGGCGGCGAAGATGACGGCGATGACGAAGGGCAACGGTTCGGCCCCGACCTCGGCGGCGGCGCTGGCGGCGATCGGCGTGAACAGCACCGCGGTGGCGTTGTTGGACAACAGGTTGGTCAGCACCGCCACCAGGGCGAAGATGGCCGACAGCAGCACCGCCGACGAGGCGTTGCCGAGCGCGTCGACCACTCCATGGGCCAGGAACATCGCCCCGCCGGTCGCGTCCAGCGGCAGCGCCATGGCGAGCGAGGCGGCGATCAGGAGATAGATCTGGCGGTCGAAGGCGCGCGCGGCCTGGCGGACGTTGAGGCAGCCCGTGGCGACCATGGCGAAGGCGCCGGTCAGCGCCGCGATGACGATCGGTACCAGGCCGATCGCCGCCGCCAAGACGACGGCGGCAAAAATGACGAGCGCCCGACTGGCGCGCTCGGTCATCGGCAGCTCGGCGGCGGACCGTTCGAGCAGCAACAGGTCGCGGCTCAGCCGCAGGCGGCTGACCTGCTGCGACAAGCCAAGCGTCAGGATCACGTCGCCGGACTCGAGCCTGATGTCTGAAAGCCGCATGCGAATCATCCGGCTACGGCGCTGGATGCCGAGCACGATGCAGCCGGTCTCCGCGTGCAGGCCGGACTGCTCGACGGTGCGGCCGATCATGCGCGAACCCGGCGCGATCACCGCCTCGGCGAGCATCAGCTGGTCCCCGCCGTCGCGCTGGCCGGCCGGCTCCGCCTCGCTCTCGCCCGGCACGGCGGCGAGAATGTTGTCGGGCGCCTTCAGCGCCTCGGCCAGGACCTGGCGGGTCGCCGCCACGATGACCACGTCGCCGGGCCTCAGCGTGACGTCCTCGAACGGCGGCAGGAAGGCGTGCTCGCCGCGCTGGACAAGACGCACCGTCATGTTCTTGAGGCTCGGGAACATGCCGCTGACCGACTGGGTGCCGACCAGAGGGTGCTCGAAGCTGACCTCGATCTGGGCGATGAACTGCTTGCCGCCGCCGTCGGCGACTTCTTCGGCCATGGTGGCGCGAGGGGCGAGCAGGCGCGGCATGACGAACAGCACATAGACGAGACCGATCGCCGCCATCACCACGCCCGGGACGGTAATATCGAAAAAGCCGAGCCGCGGCAGCCCGGCGCTCACGGCCACGTCGGCGACCAGCAGGTTGGTCGACGAGCCGATCAGCGTCGTCATGCCGCCGAGAATGGCGACGAAGGAGAGCGGCATCAGCACCTTGCTCGGCGACATGCGCAGCCGCCCAGCGATGGCGCCGAGGATCGGCAGGAACATGACCACCACCGGCGTATTGTTCATGAAGGCGCTGATGACGGCGGCGACCACCAGCACCAGCGGCGGCACCAGGCCGGCGTGGCGTCCGGCAAGATGGGTGATCGTCCGCGTCGGCGCCTCGAGCGCGCCGGTCTGGAACAGGCCCTGGCCGATGACGAGCAGCGCCAGGATGGCGATCAGCGCCGGATTGGCGAAGCCGGCGAGCAGGCGCTCGGGCGCGAGAAGATTGCCGCCGTCCGGCCCGGCGACCGGAAAGAAATGAAAGAAGATCAGAAATGTCAAGATGATGCCTGCACAGGTGACCTCAAGGCGGACGCGCTCGCTGACCAGCAGCCCCACCGCCACCGCGATCACCGCGAAGGTGAACCACATCTGCAATGCCGGAAGATGCATCCGACTTTCCCTGTTTACCCGGCGGCATCATGCAGGCGACGCGGAGCGTTTCCAAGTGGAAGCTTGGCGGCGGCGCCGACTCCGGGCCTCGGCGCAGGTCATCGCCATAATGATGGACTTCCGTATGTCCCCGTGAGTGCTTCGGGGGTTACACGATCAGTGGGACCGCTCCCCGTGGGCGCTGTCGGATCCTGACCAAGCCCCCGCACGGGAGAAGATGCCCCTGAGTCTAAGGGCGCTCGAAAGGGCGGGGACAACTTCTCGGGCAAAAACGTTCCGCTGGTTAACGGGAGGTCGAAAATGGACGCGGGGCCGTCTGGCGCTAACGCTTGTTGATGACCACCGTGCCGATGAGGAAATCGTGCAGCAGGCGGCGGCGGTCGTTGAACAGGCCGACGAGCAGGATGAACGGCGTCAGGACGGAAATGCTGACCCAGAACACCACCGCGTGCACCACCGCGAGGACGAAATACATCGGCGCGCCGTACCAGGTGCGCATCTCGACGCCCACCATGCGCATGCCGATGGTCGCCGAACCGGGCCCGCCGAGGGTAAGCCCGGTATAGCCCAGCGCGACGACGGGAAAGACGAGACCGAGCAACAGCCAGGCCAGGCCGAAGGTGAGGACGCCGAGTACCGCCAGAACCAGCCAGCCGACAAAGGTCATGCTGAGAATGATGACCGCGTCGAGGAGGAAGGCGATGAACCGCTGCCCGAGCACGCCGTCGAAAAGCTCAGGCTGCTTATCCGGGAAATAGGCGTGCGGGCGCAGCCCGTCGCCGCTTTCGAATACATCCCTGTCCGACATCGCCGCGTCTCCCACCGCCGATCGTCTTGCCTATGGCAAAATGGGCGCATCGCGCGGCCGGCGCAACCCGGATGGAAGGGCTCAGCGGCTGCCGGGATCCGCGGTCCCGGGCGCGTCGAGCACGCTCACCGCGAAGCTCTCTTCCTGCAGGGCGGCGATGATCCGCTCCGTGTGGGCCGAATCGCGCACCTCGATGGTCACGTCGAGGCGGGTGCCCTGGGCTGGCACGTCGAGGAACAGGCGGTGATGGGAGACCTCGAGGATGTTGGCGCCGAGTGCGCCGATGCGGGTGGCGATCTGGCCGAGCCTGCCGGGCCGGTCGGGCACGGTGACGCGCAAGGAGACGATGCGGCCCTCGCGCTGCAATTCGCGCACCATAATGGAGGCGAGGATGCGCGGGTCGATATTGCCGCCGGCGAGAATCAAGCCGACCTTGCGGCCCTCGAAGCGCTCGGGCGCGGCGATGAGCGCCGCGAGCCCGGCCGCTCCCGCGCCCTCGGCCATGGTCTTCTGCAGCGTCAGGAAGGCGTTGACGGCGCGCTCCAGCTCGACTTCCGAGACCAGAACGATGTCGTCGACGAGCGCGCGCGCGATTTCAAGCGGCAGCGCGCCGACTCTGGCGACCGCGATGCCCTCGGCGAGCGTCTGGCCGCCGCAGCGCGCCTCGTCTCCCTTGAGCGCCGCCGCCATCGACGGGTAGAGGGCCGCCTCGACGCCGATGACCGTAATACCGGGCTTCAGCCCCTTGGCGGCGACCGCGTTGCCGGCGATGAGACCGCCGCCGCCGACCGGCACCACCAGACAGTCGAGGTCGGGCCGGTCGGCGAGCATCTCCAGTGCAATGGTGCCCTGGCCGGCGATGATGTGGGGATCGTCGTAAGGGTGGACGAAGACAAGGCCTTCTTTCCGTTGCAGGCGCTCCGCCTCGCCTTGCGCGTCGGCCAGCGTCTCGCCGATGAGCACCACCCGGGCGCCATGCCGCTCGGTGTTCTCGATCTTCACGAAGGGAGTCGGCCTGGGCATGACGATGGTCGCCGGGATGCCGAGGCGGGCCGCGTGATAGGCGACCGCCTGGGCGTGGTTGCCGGCCGACATGGCGATGACGCCGCGGGCGCGCTCTTGCGGCGTAAGATGGTGCAGACGGACGAGCGCGCCGCGCTCCTTGAAGGCGTTGGTGACCTGCAAATTTTCGTATTTGACGAAGATCTCGGCGCCGGTGAGGGCGGAGAGCTTTGGCGCCGCGATCAGCGGCGTGCGCATCACCTGGCCGTCGATCAGCTCGGCGGCGGCCTTGATGTCGGCGAGCGTGATCATGGTTAGAGCCGGGAACCGCTCTACGATTTCAGGCGGCGGGCCGCTGCCGGCGCGAAATAGGTGAGGACGCCGTCGCAGCCGGCGCGCTTGAAGGCGATCAGGCTTTCCAGCATGGCGCGGTCGCCGTCGAGCCAGTCATTCTGCGCCGCCGCCTGGATCATCGAATATTCGCCGGAGACCTGATAGGCGAAGGTCGGCGCCCCGAAGGTGTCCTTCACTCGCCGGCAGATGTCGAGATAGGGCAGGCCCGGCTTGACCATGACCATGTCGGCGCCCTCGGCAAGGTCGAGCGCCACTTCGCGCAGCGCCTCGTCGCCGTTGGCCGGGTCCATCTGGTAGGTCCGCTTGTCGCCCTTGAGCGCCGCCTTGGAGCCGACCGCGTCGCGGAACGGCCCGTAGAAGGCCGACGCGTACTTGGCGGCATAGGCCATGATCTGCGTATCCTTGTGGCCGGCCGCGTCGAGGGCAGCGCGAATCGCGCCTATTCGCCCGTCCATCATGTCGGACGGCGCGATGATGTCGCATCCGGCCTGCGTCAGAATGAGCGCCTGGCGGCACAGCACCTCGACCGTCTCGTCGTTGAGGATGGTCTCGCCCTCGATCAGCCCGTCATGGCCGTGATCGGTGTAGGGGTCGAGCGCCACGTCGGTCATGATTCCGATCTCGGGCACCGCCTGCTTGATGGCGCGCACCGCCCGGCACACCAGATTGTCGGCATTGAGCGCTTCGGAGCCGCCGGCGTCCTTCAGCTTCGGGTCGGTATGGGGGAAGGGGGCGATGCACGGTATGCCGAGAAAGGCCGCCTCTTCCGCCGCCCGCACCGCCTCGTCGACCGAAAGCCGCTCGACCCCGGGCATGGAGGGGACGGGCTCGCGGCGTTTCTCGCCGTCGATGAGGAAGATCGGCCAGATCAGGTCGTCGACGGATAAAACGCCCTCGCGCACCAGCCGCCGCGACCAGTCGGCGCGGCGGTTGCGGCGCATCCGCAGCGCCGGAAAACGTCCCAGAACCTGACCTTTCATCGCTGCCTCGAAAGCCGTGGGCATGCCACGGGAACCTAAACCAGCGGGCAGCGCGATGCCAGTGCGCTCGTGCCGCCGACGGCCGGCTTTTGACCCGTTCCTTTAAGGTAGAATTAATCCTGCTATTTAAGAGGATTTTAGCCTGCTTCTTATAGTGTTGCCCGAAACAATCAATGGGGCAATGACCCCACACAGGCTGAGGCGTAATAAATGAATACCGCGACAAAGACTGTTGCGTTCAAGGCGGCAGAACATCCCGGAAGCATCGAGCCTCAGTATCTTGAGGCCCTGACGCTGATCGAGCGGCTTCACCGGCGTCTACTTGACATCATCAAGGACGAGTTCGACCGGCACGGCCGCTCCGACGTCAACGCAGTGCAGGCATTGCTGCTCTACAATATCGGGGGGTCCGAGCTTTCCGCCGGCGAGTTGCGCTCGCGCGGCTATTATCTCGGCTCGAACGTCTCCTACAATCTGAAGAAGCTGGTCGAGGCGGGCTATATCCACCATGAGCGCTGCGACAACGACCGCCGCTCGGTGCGGGTCCGGCTGACCGACAAGGGCCGCGGCGTGCACGACCTGCTCTCGGCGCTGTACAAGCGCCACCTGCAGTCGATCGAGCAGGTGGGCGGCATCGCCGCCGCCGATCTGGAGCAGGTCAACAAGACGTTGCACCACCTGGAACGCTTCTGGACCGACCAGATCCTGTACCGGCTGTAAAAGACTTCCATCCCGTCAAATACGCCCATCCGGTCCGGAAAAGGCCCCAATCCGGCCCAGAACCGCCATTACGCTGCCGCAGGCGGTGTTTTTTTGTTAACCGCGCCGCCCAAATCGTTTAAACGCATAGATGAAGATGAGCGTTTCAGCGGACGATAATAGGGCGTCATGGCGTTTTCAGTCGGCAGCAATGGCACTGTTCACCCGGCGGTGGACCGTGCGCGGGGGTGGTTCACGCCAGCCCTTTCGGCGGTTTTCCTTGCCGCCTTCATCACCGTGCTCTCTTCGGCGGCCGGTCTCGGCGCGGAGGAGAAGAACCGCACCGGCGGCGAGCGCGTCGACGCGCTGGTCGAGCATGGCGCGACCGAGGTAGAGCCCGAACTCGACGCCAATTTCAACCCGCGCGATCTCGGCGCGCCGGCGGTCGAGCGCGCGATTCTGTCGAACGCCACCATCCCGGCCATGCTGTGGGCGATCGAACGCTATGCGGCGATCATCTCCAAGGGCGGATGGCAGACGATTCCCGACGGACCGATGCTGCGCGTCGGCTCGCGCGGCGACCGCGTCGTGCTGTTGCGCCGACGGTTGGCGATAACCGGGGATCTGAAGCAGCAGACCGGCGACCCGACGACCTTCGATTCCCTCGTCGAGCACGCCGTGCGCCGGTTCCAGTTCCGCCATGGCCTGCGTCCCGACGGTGCCGTGCGCGGCGAAACGCTCGATGCGCTCAACGTGCCGGCCTTCGAGCGGCTGCGCCAGCTGCGCACCAACATCGTGCGCATCAACACCTTCTTGAAGGATTTGCCGCCCAGCTACCTCATGGTCAACATTCCCGCCGCCGAGATCGAAGCGGTCGAGGAAGGGCTCGTGGCCTCGCGCCACACCGCCATCGTCGGCAAGCCGGAACGCGAGACGCCGGTCCTGATCAGCAAGATCCGGGAGCTGAACTTCAACCCCTATTGGCACGTGCCGGAAAGCATCGTCGCCCGCGACATCATTCCGCAGATGCAGAAGGACCCGGGCTATCTTGAGCGCTATATTATCCGCGTCTACACCCAGAAGGGCGACGAGGTCGACCCGCGGTCAATCAACTGGTTCACTCTCGATCCGAAGAAATATCTGTTCCGCCAGGACCCGGGCGAGGACATCAACTCGCTCGGTGCGGTGAAGCTGAATTTCGCCAACGAGTACGCCGTGTTCCTCCACGACACGCCGCAGAAGAACCTGTTTTCCGAGAATTTCCGTTACTTTTCCTCCGGTTGCGTGCGGGTCCAGAACGTCGAGCAGCTGCTCCTGTGGCTGCTGCGGGACAATGACGATTTTTATTGGTCGCGCAGGGAGATCGATTCGCTGATCGGCTCCGGCGAGCGCGTCGACGTCGAGTTGACGGCGCCGAAGCCCCTCTACATCGTCTATATCACCGCCTGGGCGAACCCCGACGGCCTGGTTCAGTTCCGCAACGACATCTATCAGCGCGATGTGCCGGGAGAGACGGCGACCGCGGTGCAGGACTTTTCCAACGCGAATTGACCCACGGGCCGCGCTGGGCCGCCGCAGTTGGCAGCCCGCAGTTGGCCGACTCAGTTGGCCGCCGCGGCGAGCTGTGATAATCAGCCGGTTAACATTGACCCGCCGGTGATTTTCGTTGCCGCAAAGCAAGGGCCTGCCGTCCATGTCCATGGCCGATACGAGCGCCGCCGGCGCGCGCGCTCCGGGATTCTTTTCAGACGATGTCTCCGCCACCGATCCGGAGCTCGCCGATGCGCTGGCCAAGGAACTTAACCGGCAGCAGACCGAGATCGAGCTGATCGCGTCCGAAAACATCGTCTCGCGCGCCGTGCTCGAGGCGCAGGGCTCGGTGCTCACCAACAAATATGCCGAGGGCTATCCGGGCCGGCGCTATTATGGCGGTTGCGAATTCGTCGACATCGCCGAGACGCTGGCCATCGAGCGCGTCAAAAAGCTGTTCGGCTGCGGCTTTGCCAACGTCCAGGTGCATTCCGGCTCCCAGGCCAACCAGGGCGTCATGATGGCGCTGTCGGCGCCCGGCGAGACGGTCTTGGGCATGAGCCTTGCGGCCGGCGGCCATCTGACCCACGGCGCGCGGCCCAACCAGTCCGGCAAGTGGTTCCACGCGGTGCAATATGGCGTGCGCCGGCAGGACGCGCGGATCGACTTCGACGAGGTCGAGGCGATGGCCCGCGAGCACAAGCCGCGCATCATCATCGCCGGCGGCTCGGCCTATCCGCGGCGCATCGATTTCGCCCGCTTCCGCGAGATCGCCGACGAGGTCGGCGCCTATCTAATGGTCGACATGGCGCATTTCGCGGGGCTCGTCGCCGGCGGCGCGCATCCGAGCCCGTTTCCCCACGCCCACGTGGTCACCTCGACCACCCACAAGACGCTGCGCGGGCCCCGCGGCGGGCTCATCCTCACCAATGACGAGGACATCGCCAAGAAGGTCAATTCGGCGATCTTCCCGGGCCTCCAGGGCGGCCCGCTGATGCACGTCATCGCCGCCAAGGCGGTCGCCTTCCACGAGGCGCTGCAGCCGCAATTCAAGCGCTACGCCAAGGCCGTGGTCGAGAACGCGAAGACGCTCGCCGGCACCATCGCGGCGGGCGGTTTCGACATCGTCTCCGGCGGCACCGACACCCATCTGCTGCTGGTCGATCTGCGCCCCAAGGGGCTGAAAGGCAACGCGGCGGAAGACGCGCTGGGGCGCGCCAACATCACCTGCAACAAGAACGGCGTGCCGTTCGACCCCGAAAAGCCCACCGTCACGTCGGGCGTTCGCCTCGGCTCGCCGGTCGGCACGACCCGCGGCTTCGGCCCGGCCGAGTTCCGCCAAATCGGCGAGATGATCGTCGAGGTGCTCGAAGGGCTGGCGAAAAACGGGCCGGAGGGTAACGGCAAGGTCGAGAGCGCGGTGCGCGGCCGGGCGCTCGATCTGTGCGCGCGTTTCCCCATTTACTGAGCCATAATAGCGGCCGATTCTGCGGAGACGATGATGCGCTGCCCCTATTGCGGCTCCAACGAGACCCAGGTCAAGGATTCACGCTCCAGCGAGGACGGCGCCGCCATCCGCAGGCGCCGCCTGTGCTCCGACTGCGGCGGCCGCTTCACCACCTTCGAGCGGGTGCAGCTGCGCGAGCTGACGGTGGTGAAGAAGAACGGCCGGCGCGTGCCCTTCGACCGCGACAAGCTGATGCGCTCGCTGCAGATCGCGCTGCGCAAGCGCGACGTGGAGCCGGAGCGCATCGAACGCATGGTCAGCGGCATCGTCCGCCGGCTGGAGAATATGGGCGAAAGCGAGCTGCCGTCTTCGGCCATCGGGCACCTGGTCATGGAAGCGCTGAAGACGCTCGACGACGTGGCCTATGTGCGCTTCGCCTCGGTCTACAAGAATTTCCGCGAGGCCAAGGATTTCGAGGCGTTGCTGGGCGAATTGACCGGGGCCGAGCCGCCGGCCGGCAAGGGCGGCGACAATGATGACGATCTGTGACCGCCGGGTCGTTTCGCCATGACGAGTCCCGCCGAAGACGCCCGCCTGATGGCGGCGGCCCTGCGCCTCGGCCGGCGCGGGCTCGGCCGCACCCGGCCGAACCCCGCCGTCGGCTGCCTGATCGTGCGCGCGGGCGCTGAGGGGCCCGAAATCGTTGGGCGCGGCTGGACCAGGCCCGGCGGCAGGCCGCACGCCGAGGCCGAGGCCCTTAAGGAGGCCGGCGCCGCGGCCCGCGGCGCGACGCTTTATGTGACGCTCGAGCCCTGCGCCCATGACGGAAAGAAGCCGCCCTGCGCCGAGGCGATTGTCGCCGCCGGCCTCGCCCGCGTGGTGAGCGCGCTTGAGGACCCCGACCCGCGCACGGCCGGCAAGGGCCATGCCCGCCTCGGGGCGGCCGGGATCGCGGTCGCCGAAGGCGTGCTCGAGGCGGAGGGGCGGGAGGCTCATATCGGCCATGTCCTGCGGGTCACCGAGGGCCGGCCCTTCGTGCAGCTCAAGCTTGCCCATTCGCGCGGCGGCTTTATTTCCGGGCCGGGGCGCAAGCACGTGCGCATCACCGGCGAGGCGGCGCAGGGCTGGGTGCACCGCATGCGGGCGGAGGCCGACGCGATCCTCGTCGGCTCCGGCACGGTCGCCGCCGACGACCCGCGGCTCACCTGCCGGCTGCCGGGAGCGGAACACCGTTCGCCCATCCGGGTCGTGCTCGATACGACGCTGACAATCTCGCCCACCGCCAAGCTCATCGCCACCGCGCGGGAGGTGCCGACCTGGGTGATCTGCACCGAACAGGCGGCAGCGGAGCGGAGAAAGGCGCTGGAACGGGCCGGCGCCGAAATCATCACCGTTTCCGCCGACCCGGAAAGCCGGGTTCCGCTCAAACCCGCGCTGAAAGCGCTCGCCGAGCGGGGCATCACCCGGGTCCTCGCCGAGGGCGGGGCGCGGGTCGCGGCCGGACTCGTCGGCGCCGACCTTGCCGACGAGATCGTGCTGATCGAGGGCGCCCGACCCGTCGCCCGTGGCGGCCTTTTGGCCTTTCTCGACGCCGGGCCGGAACTGCCGCGGACGATGCCCGGATTCATCCTTGCAGACGAGTTCGCCCTGGGCGAAGACCTGCTGCGGAGATACGCAAGGCAGGAGTGAGGCGCATGTTCACCGGAATCGTCAGCGATGTCGGCGTGGTCGAGGGCATCAAGGCGCGTTCGGGCGGCGACAAGCGCTTCCGGATCGCCTGCGGCTACTTGCCGGCGAGCCTTGAGGTCGGCTGCTCGATCGCCTGCGCCGGCGCCTGCCTGACGGTCGTCGCCTTTACGACCGCCGGGAAGGGGGCGGCCTTCGACGTCGAGGTGTCGAACGAAACCCTGCAGATGACCACGCTCGGCGGATGGGCCAAGGGCACGCGGGTCAATCTGGAGCGGGCGCTGGCGATGGGGGAAGAGCTTGGCGGCCATCTGATGACCGGCCATGTCGACGGCATCGCCGAGATCGTCGGCCGCCGCCCGGACGGCGATTCGGAGCGCTACCTGTTCCGTGCTCCCCATCGTCTGGCGCGCTATATTGCCGGCAAGGGGTCGGTGGCGCTCGACGGCACCTCGCTCACCGTCAACGAGGTGGAGGGCGACAGCTTCGGCGTCAATCTGATCCCGCATACGCTTAACGTCACCACCTGGGGGGAGCGCCGGGAAGGAGACAGCGTCAATCTGGAGATCGACCTCATCGCCCGCTACGTGGCGCGGCTGATGGCGTTCGAGACCTGAGATCCGGCCGGCCTGGACGAGAGATGGCGAAAAGGGCACCAAGACTGCTGATCATCGAGGCGCGCTTCTACGAGGTCATCGCCGACGAGCTGGCGCGCGGCGCCATCGCGGCGCTCGAGGCGGCGGGCGCGAAATTCGAGCGCGTCGCGGTGCCCGGGGTGCTGGAGACGCCGGCGGCGCTCGCCTGCGCGGTCGAGGCCGGCCGCCATGACGGCTATGTCATGCTCGGCTGCGTCATCCGCGGCGAGACGGGCCATTACGACATCGTCGCGGTGCAGTCGGCGCGCGCGATCATGGATCTTGCGGTCAAACATCGGCTGGCGCTCGGCAACGGCATTCTGACGGTGGAGAACCGGGATCAGGCCTGGGTCCGGGCGCGCGTCAGCAAGGGCGACAAGGGGGGCATGGCGGCGCGCGCGGCGCTGGCCATGATCGAGGTCAAGGCTAAGCTGGAGAAGGCAAAGTGACCGGTCGGCCGAGACCTGCGCGCGGCGAACGCGCAAAGGCCCGGTCCCTGGCCCGCCTTGGCGCCATCCAGGCGCTCTATCAGATGGACCTCGCCGAAACCGACTTGGCCGACATCTGCGCCGAGTTCGAGGCCCATCGGCTGGGCCGCGACGCCGACGGCAAGGAGATCGGACCGGCCGATGCCGCCTTCTTCCGCGACCTCGTCGCCGGCGTGGTGCGCGAGCAGCGCAAGCTCGACCCGGACATCGACCGGCACCTCGCCGAGGGCTGGCGGCTGACGCGCATCGATTCAACCCTGCGCGCGATCCTGCGCGCCGGCGCCTATGAGCTCGGCTTTCGCCGCGACGTGCCGGTGCGCGTGGTGCTCGACCAGTATGTCGAGCTGGCGCACGCCTTCTTCGACGGCGAGGAGCCGGGCGTCGTCAACGGCGTGCTCGACGCCATCGCCAGGCGTGTGCGGGCCGACGAGTTCGCGGCATGAAGCGCAAAGGGCAGGGGACGGCGCGCCCCGGCGAGAGCGAGATCATCGCCCGCTATTTCGCCCCGCTCGCCGCCGCCCCCGGCGCCCGCGGCCTCATCGACGACGCCGCCTCGCTCGGTGTGCCCGCCGGCCGCGAGCTGGTGCTGACCGTCGATGCCATCATCGCCGGCGTGCATATGCCGGCGGACGAGGCGCCCGGCGCCGTCGCCCGCAAGGCGCTGAGGGTCAATCTCTCCGACCTTGCCGCCAAGGGGGCGGAACCGATCGGCTATCTCATCGTGCTGGCGCTTCCCGACGATTGGACGCCGGCCTGGCTGACGGATTTCTCGGCCGCGCTTGCCGCCGATCAGGCGGCTTTCGGGCTCAGCCTCTATGGCGGCGACACGGTGCGCACGCCGGGGCCGCTGACGGTCTCGATTACCGCCTTCGGCCACGTTGCCAAGGGGCGGATGGTCGAGCGCGGCGCGGCCAGGCCCGGCGACTGCGTCTTCGTTTCCGGCTCGATGGGCGATGCGGCGCTGGGACTTGCCCTGCGCCGGGAGCCGCGGGCCGCCCGCCGCTGGGGGCTTACGCAGGAAGAGGTGGAATTTCTGCTCGACCGCTATCAATGCCCGCGCCCGCGCCTCGAGCTTCGCGCAGCGCTTGCCGCAGGCGCCTCGGCGGCGATGGACGTCTCCGACGGCCTCGTCGGCGATCTGGAGAAAATGTGCCGCGCAGCAGGCCTTGCCGCGCATATCGAAAGCGGCCGGGTGCCGCTTTCCGAGCCCGCGCGCAAGGCCGTCGCGGCCGCGCCGCAGCTTTTGGCGAGGATCCTCACCGGTGGCGACGATTACGAGATTTTGGCCGCCGTTTCGGAGCCGAAACGATCAATCTTTGCGGAAAACGCCGCCCGGACCGGCATTCCGATCACCGAAATCGGCAGCTTTGCATCAGGCGCGCCGGGCGTTTCCGTCACCGGCCCTGACGGCAGGCCCATGTCCTTCGCGCGCAGCTCCTATGCGCATTTTTGATTGGCCTTCGCGCGGGCAAAGCTGTTCATTGGCCGCGTTTCCCGGCGAGGCGGAGTCGCCCCCTCACCCAGCTTCGGTTAAGGCTCGTGCAGGGCACTCGCCAATCCTTCGCATCCCTCTCCCCCTCGCGGGGGCGAGGGGAGAAAGGGAAGGAGCCTGCCGCTTGTCCACCTCTCCCCCGGTGGGAGAGAGCCTGCCCCCGACCCGATTGGGGGTCGGATCGCGAAGCGATCCGAGCGAGGGGGTAAAGCAGCTTGCGCCGAATACGGAGCGAACGGGAGAGAGCAAAGAGCCATGTCGGTAGCCATCGAGACAACGGACCGCCGGATCGTCGACGACGCCACCGCGAAACGCAATGCGCGCATTCTCTCCGTCGGCCAGGCGCTCGGCGGCTCGGGCTCCGTCGTCATCATCTCGACCGGCGGCATCATCGGCCACATGCTCGCCGCCGACAAGTCGCTCGCCACCCTGCCGGTCAGCTGCTACATCCTCGGCACGGCGCTGGCGACCTTGCCGGCGAACCTGTTGATGCGCCGCACCGGCCGGCGCGCCGGCTATATGATCGGCGCCGGCAGCGGCGCCGTCGCGGCGCTGATCGCTGCCGCCGGCATCTTCTACGGCAATTTCTGGCTGTTTTCCCTGGGCGCGCTGCTGATGGGCATCTATTGGGCCTTCATCCAGAGCTACCGCTTCGCCGCCGCCGACACGGCGAGCGACCTGTTCAAGGCCAAGGCCATCTCCTGGGTGCTGGTCGGCGGCGTCGCGGCCGCGATCATCGGGCCGCAGACGGTGATCTGGACCAAGGATCTCGTCCAGCCCTTCCTGTTCCTCGGCACGTTCCTGGCGGTCGCCGGCCTCGCCCTCGTCGGCGTGGCGCTGATGAGCCGGATCGACATTCCCAAGCCCCCGCCGCCCATGGCCGGCGACGGCGGCCGGCCGCTTTCCGCCATCGTGGCGCAGCGGCGCTTCATCGTCGCCGCCGGCTGCGGCGCCGTCAGCTACGCCATCATGAGCCTGGTGATGACGGCGACGCCCGTGGCCATGGTCGGCTGCGGGCTTTCCACCGAATCGGCCGCCCTCGGCATCCAGTGGCATGTGATGGCGATGTTCGTTCCGAGCTTCTTCACCGGCAATCTGATCGCCCGCTTCGGCAAGGAGAAGGTGGTCGCCGCCGGTCTGATGATTCTGGCGCTGGCGGCGACCGTCGCGCTCATGGGCCTTTCGGTATGGAACTTCTGGGCGGCGCTGGTTCTGCTCGGCTTGGGGTGGAATTTCGGCTTCATCGGCGCCACCGCCATGCTCACCGACTGCCACTTGGCCGCAGAGCGCAACAAGGTCCAGGGGATGAACGACTTTCTCGTCTTCGGCCTCAACGCGGCGGCCTCCTTCTCCTCCGGCGTGCTGCTCAACGTGGCCGGCTGGAACGCGGTCAATTTCATCGTGTTCCCCGCCATCGTCCTGTGTCTGGCCGCCCTGGTGTGGCTCGCCGGCACCCGGAAGAGGCCGGTTTCCGCGTAGTTCGGCAGCGACGATTCGCGCATCGCATTGTGTTGCCTTGCGGCGACAATTTTGGCATGGTCCGCGCGGCCTGGGAGGGCGGGGGCCAGGTCCGGAATTTCAATCACGGCCTCAATCAAGCAGCAACTCGGCACACAACAATCTGCCACAGGGCAACCTGGCACAGAGCAACGGGGATCGATCCATGGATACCGCGATTTGGCTGATTATCGCGTGCGGCGCGTTGTCGATCGTCTATGGCGTGTGGACCGTTCAGTCGGTCATGGCGGCGGACGCCGGCACGCCGCGCATGCAGGAGATCGCAGGCGCCATTCAGGAAGGCGCGATGGCCTATCTGACCCGCCAATACACCACCATCGGCATCGCCGGGCTCGTCATTTTCGTGCTCGTCGCCTACCTGCTGTCGCTGCCGGTCGGCATCGGCTTTCTGATCGGGGCCGTGCTCTCGGGCTCGGCCGGCTTCATCGGCATGCTGGTCTCGGTGCGCGCCAATGTGCGCACCTGCCAGGCGGCGAGCCGCAGCCTGGCGGCAGGCCTGTCCATCGCCTTTCGCGCCGGCGCCGTCACCGGCCTTTTGGTCGCCGGCCTGGCGCTGCTCGGCGTTGCCGGCTATTACGCGGTGCTGACCAAGGGGTTGGGCTATGGCATCGGCGACCGGACGCTGATCGACGCCCTGGTGGCACTCGGCTTCGGCGCCTCGCTGATCTCCATCTTCGCCCGTCTCGGCGGCGGCATCTTCACCAAGGGCGCCGACGTCGGCGGCGACCTCGTCGGCAAGGTCGAGGCTGGCATTCCCGAGGACGACCCGCGCAACCCGGCGACCATCGCCGACAATGTCGGCGACAATGTCGGCGACTGCGCCGGCATGGCCGCCGACCTGTTCGAGACCTATGCGGTGACGGTGGTGGCGACCATGGTGCTGGCCTCCATCTTCTTCGCCGGTACCGACATGCTCGACGCCTTCATGCTCTTTCCGCTGGCCATCGGGGCGGCCTGCGTCGTGACCTCCATCATCGGCACCTTCTTCGTCCGGCTCGGCGCCAACCAGTCGATCATGGGCGCGCTCTACAAGGGCTTCATCGCCACCGCCATTCTGTCGCTGATCGTGCTGTGGCCGGTCACCGACTGGCTGATCGGTATGGACACGTCGCTGACCACCAGCCGCGGCGCGAGCTTCACCGGCCGGGATCTCTATTTCTGCGGCGTGGCCGGGCTCGTCGTGACGGGGCTCATCATCTGGATCACCGAATATTACACCGGCACCCATTTCCGCCCGGTCCAGTCGATTGCCCGCGCCTCGCTGACCGGACACGGCACCAACGTCATCCAGGGTCTGGCGGTGTCGATGGAGGCGACCGCGTTGCCGGCGCTGGTCATCGTCGCCGGCATTATCGTCAGCTTCACGCTCGCCGGCCTCTACGGCATCGCCATCGCGGTGACCACCATGTTGGCGCTGGCCGGCGTCGTCGTCGCGCTCGACGCCTTCGGGCCGGTGACCGACAATGCCGGCGGCATCGCCGAAATGGCCGATCTGCCGGAGGAGGTGCGCAAGACCACCGACGCGCTGGATGCGGTCGGCAACACCACCAAGGCGGTGACCAAGGGCTACGCCATCGGCTCGGCGGGGCTCGGCGCGCTGGTGCTGTTTGCCGCCTATACCGAGGACCTCAACTTCTTCATCGCCAATACCGACCGGTTCCCCTATTTCGCCGGCGTCGATCTCGACTTCTCGCTGTCGAACCCCTATGTCGTGGTCGGCCTGTTCTTCGGCGGCCTGCTGCCCTATCTGTTCGGCGGCATGGCCATGACCGCCGTCGGCCGCGCCGGCGGCGCGGTGGTCGAGGAGGTGCGCCGCCAGTTCCGCGAGAAGCCGGGGATCATGGAAGGCACCGAGCGGCCCGACTATGGCCGCGCCGTCGACATGCTGACGCGGGCCGCCATCAAGGAAATGATGATCCCCTCGATGCTTCCGGTATTGTCGCCGATCGTGGTCTTTTCCGTCATCGGCCTGATCGCCGGCAAGTCGGCGGCGTTCTCCGCGGTCGGCGCCATGCTTCTCGGCGTCATCGTCACCGGCCTGTTCGTCGCCATCTCGATGACCGCCGGCGGCGGCGCCTGGGACAATGCCAAGAAGTTCATCGAGGACGGCAATTACGGCGGCAAGGGCTCGGAGGCGCACAAGGCGGCGGTCACCGGCGACACGGTCGGCGATCCCTACAAGGACACCGCCGGACCCGCGGTCAATCCGATGATCAAGATCACCAACATCGTTGCCCTGCTGCTGCTCGCCGTGCTGGCGCGCTAGGGCAGTTCGAACCGCACGATATCGGCCCCGCGGGGCGCACTCCCGCGGGGCTTTTCATTGCGCGCCGGAGAGGCCGCCGGCCTTAGGGGTTGAACGGGTTGATATTGCCGATATTGCCAAGGATCTGGCGCAGCACCGTCAGATCGTCGCCGCGCGTCGGCGTGGTGCGGGAGATGAAGTCGAACACCTTGCCGTCCTGGAGGCCGTAATTGGCGATCCGCTCGAGCCGTCCGTCATCGGCGAAATAGAAGGTCAGCACCCGTTGGTCGACAACCTCCGGCTCCAGAAACAGCACCTGCTCCTTGGTTTGGGAGACGTAGAAATAGACCTCGTTGCCGATCGCCGCCGTCGTCGACGGCGTGCCCATGATGAGGCGCACCTGCTCCCTGCTCGAGCCGAGCTCGATCTGGCTGAGCGCCCCTTCCTCGGCGATATAGCCGTGCCGGGTGACCTGCGCGGAGCAGGCGGAGATGAGCGTCCCCAGCGCCAGCGCCGCAATCAGCCCGCGGCTGACCCTCTTCGAAGCCAGATGACCCATTCGCCTTTGGCACTCCCAAAACCAGGCCCCATATGGGCCTTGCCGCTCCCAGGGAATTGACGTACCCCGCATACGGCCATTTTGCAATGGCCAGCTTTCGGAGCGAGACGGCCTCGCTCCGGCTTGGCGGCAAGGACCGATGCGCGATCGGCGGCGCCATCGCCACCCGTCGGAGGAACGCGGACATGCGCATGCCGGCCGTCCTCAAACGTCTCATCGGCGCCCGGAACGGAACTCCACACCTTGTTTATGGCGCCCTTGTGGCGCAGGCCCGCAAGCCGGTCTTCTATGCCGATCTTGGCGTGCCGGATACGCCGGCGGGCCGCTATGACATGATCGTCCTGCACGCCTTTCTCCTGTTCGGGCGGCTGCGGCGCAATGACGAGGAGCGGCAACTCGCGCAACTCGTTTTCGACGCGATGTTCGTCGATCTCGATCGGTCGTTGCGCGAAATGGGCATCGGCGATCTGTCGGTGCCGAAGAAGATCAAGCGCATGGCTGAGGCCTTCTATGGCCGCGTCGGCGCCTATGAGGCCGCATTCAAGGACGATTCGATGGCGATGATGAAGGACGCCGTCGCCCGCAACCTGTATGCCGGGACGGATGCGCCGTCCGCGCCCGCGGCGGCGATCGCGCAATATGCCTTCGCCGCCCGGGACCATCTTGCCGGGCTGAGCCTTGCCGAGATCAGGGCCGCGGACCTGGCCTTTCCGGAGCCCGCAGTGACCGGGATACCGTCATGACGCGACAGCAAGCCTCCCTGCCGCGATGGCCGGCGCCGATCGGCGGTCTGCCGCCGACAGGCCGGATGCTGGAGATCGACGCCACCCCGGCCGAGCGGCGGGCGATCGCGGCGGCCTATGGCGTCAAGGACATCGCCAGCTTTCGGGCGGAACTGATGCTGCAGCCCTACGGCCGCGACGGCGTCCGGCTCGGCGGCCGGCTCGCGGTGCGGCTGACGCAGACCTGTGTCGTATCGCTGCGGCCGGTGGAGGGGCGAATCGACGAGGAATTCGAACGCCGCTTCCTGCCCGCCGAGCGCATCGAGGCGCCGCGGGCAGGAGAGACCGGCGCGCGCAGGGCCAAGGCGGAGCTCGTCATCGGCCCGGAACAGCAAGAGCCTCCGGAGCCTCTGCCCGGCGAAACGATCGATGTCGCAGGCGTGCTCCTGGAGGAGTTCGCGCTGGCGCTCGATCCCTATCCGCGCCACCCCGACGCGGTGCTCAAGGGCGCGACCGAGGCCGGCGAGGCGGGCGAGGAAGACAGTCCGTTCGCGGTTCTGCGCGGCCGCCGCGGCGGCAAAGCCGAGTAGCTGCGCCGGCCCGCATCTCAAGAAAGCGGTTGTCTCCCCTTGGCAAAACGCTATCTTCCCACGGCCCGATGCGGCCATTGGGGGCGCCGAAACTGCGCGGTAAAACATGCCCGAACCGGTTATCATAGCGCTTGACGCCATGGGCGGCGATCATGGGCCCGAGGTCGTCATTCCGGGCGCCGACATCGCGCTTTCGCGGCGCCCCGACACGCACTTCAAGCTATTTGGCGACGAGGCGGCGATTTCGCCGATCCTCAAGGCGCATCCGCGTGTTGCCGCGGCCTGCGAGGTCGTCCATACCGATATCGTCGTGCGCATGGACGACAAGCCGAGCCAGGCGCTGCGCCGCGGCCGCCGGCGCTCCAGCATGTGGCTGGCGCTCGAGGCGGTGAAGAACGGCGAGGCCCACGTCGCCGTCTCCGCCGGCAATACCGGCGCGCTGATGGCAATGGCCCGGTTTTCCCTGCGGACGCTGGCCGGCATCGACCGTCCGGCCATCGCCGCGATCTGGCCGACCTTGAGGGGCGAGAGCATCGTTCTCGACGTCGGCGCGACGATCGGCGCCGACGCCCAGCAGCTCGTCGATTGCGCGCTCATGGGCGAGGCCATGGCGCGGGCCTTGTTCGGTCTCGATCGGCCGACGGTGGGCCTGCTCAACATCGGCGTCGAGGAGATCAAGGGACTGGAGGATGTGCGCGCGGCGCATCAATTGCTGCGCGATTCCCACCTGCCGATGGACTATAAGGGCTTCGTCGAAGGCGACGATCTCGGCCGCGGCAGCGTCGACGTGGTCGTCACCGAAGGCTTTGCCGGCAACATCGCGCTGAAGACGGCGGAGGGCACCGCCCAGCAGATCGCTCAATATCTGAAGAATGCGATGAACCGCACGCTGCTTGCCCGGATCGGCTATCTGCTCGCCTCGGGCGCCTTTAAGGCCTTGAAAGAAAAGATGGATCCGCGCCGATCGAATGGCGGCGTGTTCCTCGGCCTGAACGGCATCGTGATCAAGAGCCACGGCGGCACCGACGCGGAAGGATTTGCGAGCGCGGTCGGACTGGGCTACGAGATGGTACGCAATGGTCTGTTGGAGAAGATCGTCGCGGATCTGGGGGACTATCACAGGGAACGCCGATCTCCGGCGTCTCGAGGGGCTGGTTCGGTAGCGTCGTGACAAAGATTCGATCGGTCGTCAGGGGTTGCGGGGCGTATCTGCCCGAGCGGGTCGTGACCAACGATGAATTGGCGTCGCGCGTGGACACCAGCGATGCGTGGATCCAACAGCGCACCGGCATCCGCGAGCGGCGCATCGCCGCCGACGGCGAGACGACCGCGGACATCGGCACGGCGGCGGCCCTCGCCGCGCTGGAGGACGCCCGGCTCAGGCCCAAGGACATCGACCTCATCATTCTGGCGACCGCGACCCCGGACAACACCTTTCCGGCGACCGCCACCACGATCCAGTCACACCTCGGCATGCACCACGGCACCGCCTTCGACATTCACGCGGTGTGCTCCGGCTTCATCTTCGCCCTGGCGACCGCCGACAATTTCCTGCGCGCCGGCCAGTACCGCCGCGCCCTGGTGATCGGGGCGGAGACCTTTTCGCGCATCATCGATTGGGACGACCGGACCACCTGCGTCCTGTTCGGCGACGGCGGCGGCGCGGTCGTGCTGGAGACCGAGGAGCAGAGCGGCACCAATGCCGACCGCGGCGTGCTGATGACCAAGCTGAGGTCGGACGGGCACTATAAGGAGATGCTGTATGTCGACGGCGGGCCGTCGACGACGCAGACCGTCGGCCATCTCAGGATGCACGGCCGCGAGGTGTTCCGCGGCGCGGTGACGCTGTTGTCGGAGGTGGTGGAGGACGCACTCAAGTGCGCCGGGCTGAGCGCCGCCCAGATCGACTGGTTCGTGCCGCACCAGGCCAACAAGCGCATTATCGACGCCATGGCGCGCAAGCTGAACGTGCCGGCGGAGCGGGTGGTGACGACCATCGACCGCCACGCCAACACATCCGCCGCCTCGATTCCGCTGGCGTTGCGCGCCGCCGTCGAGGAGCAGAAGATCCATCCCGGACAGCTGGTGCTGATGGAGGCGATGGGCGGCGGCTTTACTTGGGGCGCGGCGCTGGTTCGCTGGTAAGACGCAACCCGGAGGCGGGCCGCGGCGACAATAGAATTGGTTTGCCAGACACTTGGCTTCATTGACCCTTTCCAAACCGTTCACAAACCATTATAAATGGGGCCAGGTTAGATCGCGGCGGGGGGCTGCCATATGGGGGCAAAGACAGTAACGCGAGCCGATCTGAGTGAGGCCGTGTATCAAAAAGTCGGGCTTTCCCGGACGGAGTCGGCCGATTTGGTCGAGCTGTTCCTGAAGGAGATTACCGATTGTCTGGAGAAAGGGGAAACCGTGAAGTTATCCTCTTTCGGCTCCTTCGTCGTCCGCAATAAAAACCGGCGTATCGGCCGCAATCCAAAGACCGGCGAGGAGGTTCCGATTGCCCCGCGGCGCGTCCTGGTGTTCAAGCCCAGCAACGTGCTCAAGGACAAGATCAACGAAGGTCTGATCGTCAACAAGTCGGATTAGCGAGGAGCCGGCGTAGAAGGGAGTTTTAACAACAAGGGCCAGGCGGAGGCACACCTTGACTGACAAATCACCCGAGGCATTTCGGACCATCTCCGAGGTCTCCGAAGACCTCGACCTGCCGCAGCACGTGCTGCGGTTCTGGGAATCCAAATTCAGCTCCATCAAGCCGCTGAAACGCGGTGGGGGACGGCGCTATTACCGGCCCGGCGATATCGATCTATTGCGCGGCATCCGCTATCTCCTTTATTCGGAGGGCTTCACCATCAAGGGCGTGCAGAAGATCCTGCGCGAGCAGGGCGTGCGCCATGTCGCCAATTGCTGGCAGGAGGACGCGGACGCGCTGGCGGCCGCGGTGGCGACCGGCTTCGGCGAGCCGGAACGCCGGGCGACCGCCATGGCCAGGCCGCCGGCGGGAGGCATCTCGGGGGCCGGAAAAAGCGGCGTCAGCCAGGTGCGGGCGTTGAAGACCGTGCTCAGGACCCTGCGCGAGGCGCAGTCGCGGCTCGAGGGCGTGCGGCGCGCCAAGTGAATGTTGCGCCGGCGCGGCGGAGCCTGTACATCAAGCTTCGGCCTGAAAGGCGCGGAGCGTAGCGCAGCCCGGTAGCGCACTTGTCTGGGGGACAAGGGGTCGTGGGTTCAAATCCCGCCGCTCCGACCATCCTTCGCCGTTCGCGCTTCGGCTCGGCGGGCCATGACCCGGCCGCGCGAAGCGGGATTTGAGCGAGGGCGGGCGGTGTTTCGGGAAGCGGCGCTCCTGATGCGGCACTTCTAGAGTATGCGTTTGAACGCCGTCGAGCCGCGATCGGCGGCGGGTGCCGGGAAGCGGCGCGTTTCCGCCATGGCGGGGCGGCGATGTTGGCATTGGCACAGTATCTCTATCACCGCATTCCCGGGCGGATGCGCGAGCGCCTGCTGCAGCGCGTGGGTGCCGCCGGTCACGCCGAGAGCTGGGCGCAAGCTTGGCGCGCGCGTCGGCTTGCCGCCGGCAGCAAGCGGCTGGAACGCGTCGCCGAGAGGCAGTGCGCACGGTTGCGCCAGGTCGGCGTCGACAGCCTCGAGGGCGCGGTCTGCGCCGAGTTCGGCTGCGGGCATCTTCTGGCCGAGCCGGCGATCTATTTCCTGCTCGGCGCCCGGCGTATCTATGCCCTCGACTATTACCGCATCCTGCAGCCGCAACTGATGTCACGGCTTGTGCGCAACAGCGACCTTGCCGCTTGCCGCAGGATTCTGCGCCCCTGGGTGGCGGAGGATGTGCTGGACGCCCGCTTGCGCCGGCTTGCCGCGATCGATTGGCGGTCCGAAACCGCCCTTGAGGCCATGGCGACGTACTATGTCGCGCCGTTCGATGCCAGCGGGCCGGTGATGCTGCCCGAGCGCGTGCGGCTCATCCACTCCGATTCGGTCATGGAACATATTCCGGCCTGGAAATGCGGCCCGGTCCTCGACCACCTCGCTGGCCTCCTCGCCCGCGGCGGCACCATGGCGCACTGGATCCATCTTGAGGACCATCGCGACCTTCGCCGCGCGCCGTTCGATTTCCTCGCCGCCGGCACCGACTACCGCGCCGAGCAGGCGGATTTGCGCGGCAATCGCCTGCGCGCTTCCGATTGGCTCGACCGTTGCCGCGGCGTGCCCGGCTGCACGGCGCGAATGGTCGCTTCGGGGCTCGGCGAGGCCCGTCATGCCCCCCGCAGCGTCGTCGCGGAGCTTGCCGACAGGACAAGCGAGGACCTGCTCACCGCCTGGATTCTCATCGCGCTGGACAGGCACAGCGCCGACACGCGCAGGTCCGCCGTGCGGCGAAGCGCACCTTGACAATCCGCCGCCCGGCATCGGAAATCGCCGCTCCTAGCGCTTGAGGCGCCGGCAGGGGGGCCGGCGAAGGGAGCCATCCCGCCGATGTTCAAGAAGATCCTGATCGCCAACCGCGGCGAGATCGCCTGCCGGATCATCAAGACGGCGCGGTCGATGGGGATTGCCACGGTGGCGGTCCATTCCGACGCCGACAAGGACGCGCTGCACGTCGAGATGGCCGACGAAGCGGTGCGGCTCGGGCCGGCGCCGGCAGCCGAATCCTACCTCAGGATCGATCGGCTCGTCGGTGCCTGCAGGAAGACGGGCGCCGAGGCCGTGCATCCCGGCTACGGGTTCCTTGCGGAGAACCCCAAATTCGCCGCCGCGCTGGCGCAAGCCGGCATCGCCTTCGTCGGCCCCGGCGCCAAGGCGATCGAGGCGATGGGCGACAAGGTCGAGTCGAAGAAATTCGCCGCCGCCGCCAAGGTCAACACGATACCCGGCCATATCGGCATCGTCGCGGACGCGGAAGAGGCGGTGCGGATTGCCGGCGAGATCGGCTATCCGGTGAGGATCAAGGCGTCCGCCGGCGGCGGCGGCAAGGGCATGCGCGTCGCCCGCGGCCGGCAGGAGGTTGCCGAGGGCTTCGAGCGGGCGCGCTCGGAGGCGGCGTCGTCATTCGGCGACGACCGCGTCTTCATCGAGAAATACATCACCGAGCCGCGCCATATCGAGGTCCAGGTGCTCGCCGACGGCCACGGCAACGTCATCCATCTCGGCGAGCGCGAATGCTCGATCCAGCGCCGCAACCAGAAGGTGATCGAGGAGGCGCCGTCGTCCTTCATCGACGCTCAGACGCGCAAGGCGATGGGCGAGCAGGCGGTGGCGCTGGCCCGCGCCGCCGGCTACACGAGCGCCGGCACGGTCGAGTTCATCGTCGACAAGGAGCGCAACTTCTACTTCCTGGAAATGAACACGCGGCTGCAGGTCGAGCACCCGGTCACCGAGCTCGTCACCGGCATCGACCTGGTCGAGCAGATGATCCAGGTCGCGGCGGGCGAAAAGCTGGCCATCAGGCAGAAGGACGTGGCGCTCAACGGCTGGGCCATCGAGGCGCGGGTCTATGCCGAGGACCCCTATCGCAACTTCCTGCCCTCGACCGGCCGGCTGGTGCGCTACCGGCCGCCGCAGGAGGGCGTGCGCGCGGGGGCGACCGTCCGCAACGACACCGGCGTCTACGAGGGGGCGGAGATCACCGTCTACTACGATCCGCTGATCGCCAAGCTGATCGCCCACGCTCCGGACCGCGTCCACGCCACCGATGCGCTTTCCGACGCGCTGGATGCCTTCACCATCGACGGCATCCGCCACAATATCCCGTTTCTTTCCGCCGTCATGGCGCATCCGCGCTGGGTGGAGGGGCGGCTTTCGACCAATTTCATCGCCGAGGAGTTTCCCGACGGGCTGCATTCCCACGCGCCCGAGCGCGACACGCTGGAGGTTCTCGCGGCGGTCGCGACCTTCATCGATCATCGGAGCAATCTGCGGCGGCGGCGGATCACCGGGCAGATGAGCGCGATCCCCTTCGCCTTCACCGGCGCGCGGGTCGTCGCCGTCGCCGGCGAGCGCATCCCGGTCGCGGTCGCGGATGAGGGCGATACGGTGACGGTCAGCTTCGACGGGGAGGAGGGCGCGGCCGGCCGCGCGGTCGAGCTATCCTCGCAATGGACGCCGGGCGAGCCGACGTGGCACGGCACCGTCGACGGCCGCAAGCTCAACGTCCAGGTGCGGCCGATCCTCAATGGCGTCGGCCTGTCGCACCGCGGCACCGAGGTCGAGGTCGCCGTCTATACGCGGCGCGAAGCGGCGCTGCACGCGCTGATGCCGGTCAAGAAGGAAACCGACACCGCCAAGCGGCTGGTCTGCCCGATGCCGGGGCTCGTGACCTCGCTTGCCGTCAAGGTCGGGCAGGAGATCAAGATCGGCGACCAGCTCTGCGTCATCGAAGCGATGAAGATGGAAAACGTGCTGCGCGCCGAGCGCGACGGCAAGGTCAAGAAAATCAACGCCAAGCCGGGCGACAACCTGGCGGTCGACGCGGTCATCATGGAGTTCGAGTAGAGCATGTTCCGCAAAAGTGGGAACCGGTTTTGCGAAAAGAACATGCTCAAACAAAAAGACAAGAGCAAAATCCGAACCAACTGGAACGGAATTCGCTCTGGGAAAAAACGCGAAAGGGGCGGATCGGGTGAAGGCCGTTCGCGTCGAGATCGAGGGCATGGTGCAGGGGGTCGCCTACCGCGCCTGGACGGAGCGCGCGGCAGGGGGCCTGGGCCTGACCGGCTGGGTGCGCAACCGCCGCGACGGCAGCGTCGAGGCGCTGTTTTGCGGACCTGCCGAGGCGGTCGACAGGATGGTCGGGCTTTGCGCCGCGGGGCCGCCGGCGGCGCGCGTGACCGATGTGCGGGCGGAACCGTTCAGCGGCGATCTGCCGCCGCCGCCATTTCAGGTTCTTCCGACCGTGTGAGCTGTGTTGCGCCGAAGACGCGCTCGAAGGCGCGGCGCAAGGCCGCGTCGACCTCCGCCATGCTTGCCGCCACGCCGAGGTCGGCGAGGCTGGTGATGCCATGCTCGCTGACGCCGCAGGGCACGATGCCGGAATAATGCTCGAGATCGGGCGCGACATTGAGGCTGACGCCGTGAAAGCTGACCCAGCGGCGCAGGCGGATGCCGATGGCGGCGATCTTGTCCTCCGCGCCTTCCCCCTTGTCGGGCCGGACGACCCACACGCCGACCCGGCCCGCGCGCCGCTCCGCGCCGACGCCGAATTGCGCAAGCGTCGCGATCAGCCATTCCTCGAGCGCTGTGACGAAAGCCCGCACATCGCCGCCGCGCGACTTGAGGCCGAGCATCACATAGGCAACCCGCTGGCCCGGCCCGTGATAGGTGTACTGGCCGCCGCGGCCGACCCGATGCACCGGGAAACGCCCCGGCGCGATCAGGTCCTCGGGTCTTGCACTGGTGCCCGCGGTGTAGACCGGCGGATGTTCGAGGAGCCAGACGCGTTCGCGCCCATGGCCGGCGGCGATGGCATCGACGCGGGCCTCCATGGCCGCGAGCGCGGCGGCATAATCCACCGGCTGCGCGGAAACCACCCACTCGACCGGTGGGGCGCCGGCGGACGGCTTCCGCAAATTTTTGTCCGGGACGGCGATCATGGCCTTGCCGCTGCATGGAATGATTGACGACGTCCATTATATAGGGTTGCGCGCATTTGGCGTCGCGCAGGTCGGGTTCGGCGTTCGCCGCCGGTGCGGGCCTTGTCCTTGACGGCGGCTTTTGCTAAGTGACCAGCGCCCCGGCGCGATGCGCCGGAAAGCTTGCGGACGTGGCGGAACTGGTAGACGCGCAGCGTTGAGGTCGCTGTGGGGGAGACCCCGTGGAAGTTCGAGTCTTCTCGTCCGCACCACCCTTTTCATTGGATGATTCATCTCGCCTACGCCGGCAGGTCAGACCCGGGTAAGCTCTAATCAGGCGCAGCTTTATTGTGAGGGCTCTATGGGGCCCGGGCCGTCTCGATGGATTTGGCCGTTTCGACCGATATGGCCGGCTCGAAAGGCTTGACCGGCTCGACGGATTTGGCCGGCTCGATGGATGCGGCCGGCGCGTCGGACATCACCGTCTCGACGGATTTGGCCGGCTCGATGGATGCGGCCGGCGCGTCGTCCTCGTCGGGTTTGTAAACGGCGCTGCGCAGGCTGACCTCGAAGCCCTCGCGTCTCGGCACCAGGTGCACGATCTTGTAGCCGCGCGACTTCAATGCCCTGAGCAGGCGCGGGATCATCAGCGCGGTCCTCGGCTTGATGTCGTGCAGCAGAATGATGCCGCGGCCCTGATGGTCGAGCCGGTGCAACACCCGTGACAGGATCTGCGAGGAGGAAATGTCGTGCCAGTCGTCGCCGACGATGTCGGCGCTGAACGTGGCGATGCCGTTGCCGAGGAGAAAGGTGTCGAGCGCGGGGGAGGGCGCGAGGCCCGGATAGCGGAAGAAGGGGGCCGGCTCGCTGGCTTCGCCGAGCGCGGCGGAGATCCGCTGAAAGCCGCGCTCGATGTCCCGCTCGGCGACCGCCAGCTCCAGGCTGGTCATGCCGCGGGGATGCGTGTTGCTGTGCGTGGCAATGGTGTGCCCGGCCGCCGCGACCTTCCGCACCAGCGCCGGATAGGCATCCGCCATCAAGCCGACCATGAAGAAGGTCGCCTTGACGCATTCGGCGGCAAGCGCCTTGAGGACACGATCGGTCGGCCCGGAAAGCGGACCGTCGTCGAAGGTCAGCACCACCTCTTTGGGCTTCAGCGCCAAGCGCTTGCCATAGTGCATGGAGCCGACCAGCAGGCCGGGGCTGGCATCGATTTCGAGGGTTCGGGAAACGCCAAGCGCCTTCGCTCGGCAGGCCGCCACGGCCTCCGGAACGCTCAGGAATGTCACGCTGGCACACGCAACAACCAGGCTGAAACTGAACGCCAGCCGACTCAACGGTAGTACTCCCACGTGCGGAAAAAACCCCACCGCCGCTCAGCCATTGAAGCGCGATTGGCGCTCCGGCACAAGCGTTAACCTTTATTAAAATGCGGAATAATGGGCAGCGCTGTTGCGCGCGCGGAGATTCGCATACATGTAGTGCCACGCGACGCCGCCGCGACCCGCGAACGGGAGATTTGCCGTGCAGGAAACCGTGACCAGCGAGGACCTGGCCCTGGCCGTACGCGCCGAGGACGGTCATATCGCGCCGGCATTCCTGGAGCGTGTTAGCGCCGCGGTCGAAGCCGGCGACCGCGAGGCGCTGGCGGCGCTCGCCCAGCCGCTGCACGAGGCCGACCTTGCCGACGTGCTGGAGGCGCTCAGGCCCGAGCAGCGCAACCTGATGGTCCAGTTGCTGGGGCCGGAGTTCGACTTTCTGGCGCTGACCGAGGTCGACGACAGCGTCCGCGACGAGATCCTCGAAATCCTGCCAAACGAAGCGGTTGCGGAAGGCGTGCGCGACCTCGACACCGACGATGCGATCCACATCCTCCAGGATCTCGAAGAGAGCGAGCAGAAGGACATCCTCGCCCGCATCCCGGCGACCGAGCGGGCGACGCTCAGGCGCGGCCTGGAGTTCCCGGAAGAGACCGCCGGGCGGCGCATGCAGAGCGAGTTCATCGCCGTGCCGCCCTTCTGGACGGTGGGACAGACCATCGACTATATGCGGGATTCCGACGATCTTCCGGACGATTTCTACGAGATCTTCGTGATCGACCCGGCGTTCCGGCCGCTCGGCACCGTGTCCCTCAATCACCTCCTGCGGGCCAAGCGGCCGGTGGCGATGCAGGCGATCATGAAGCCGGAGATCTATACGGTCAAAGCCACCGACGACCAGGAGGAGGTGGCGCGCACCTTCGAGCGCTACGATCTGGTGTCGGCGGCGGTGGTCGACGAATCCGGCCGCCTGGTCGGCGTGATCACGGTCGACGACATCATCGACGTCATCGAGGAGGAGGCGGACGAGGACATCCGCCGGCTCGGCGGCGTCGGCGACGAGGAAATCTCCGACACGGTGCTGACGGCGACCAAGAGCCGCTTCGTCTGGCTCCTGGTCAATCTCGGCACCGCCATTCTGGCTTCCTGGGTCATCAGCCTGTTCGACGCCAGCATCACCCAGATGGTGGCGCTGGCGGTGCTGATGCCGATCGTCGCCTCGATGGGCGGCAACGCCGGCACCCAGACCATGACCGTGGCGGTGCGGGCGATCGCCACCGGCGAGCTTGCCCGCTTCAAGGTCAAGCGCGTCATCACCCGCGAGACCCTGGTCGGTTTCCTCAATGGCTGCATGTTCGCCGTCATTATCGGGTCGGTTGCCGGCCTGTGGTTCGACAATGCCCAGCTCGGCGGCGTCATGGCGGTGGCGATGGTCGTCAACATGCTGGCGGCCGGGCTGTTCGGGATCCTCATCCCGGTCGGCCTGCAAAGGCTGAAGCTCGATCCCGCGGTGGCCTCCGGCGTGTTCGTGACGACGGTCACCGACGTGGTCGGCTTCTTCGCCTTTCTCGGCCTCGCCGCCTGGTGGTTCGGGCTTGCCTGAAGCAAACCATGATGTCATTGATTTTGCGGCTCTTTTGCTCCGCCGGTGCGGCTCTTGCTTCGCCGACCCGAAAGTGCCATGACTAACCCATGACTGGGGGACTTCGCGCCGGCGTCGTCGGGCTCGGCTATTTCGGCAAGTTTCACGCCAAGCATTACGCGGCGCACCCGGACGCGACGCTGGCCGCGCTCGTCGATATCGACGAAAGCCGCGCCAAGGCGGCGGCGAAGCAATATGGCGGCGAAGCGCTCACCGACTATCGCGACCTGATCGGCCGCGTCGATCTCGTCTCCGTCGCGGTGCCGACCTCCCTGCATTTCGAGGTCGGCCACGCGCTACTGTCCGCCGGCATTCACGTTCTGGTGGAAAAGCCGATCACCGACACGGTGGAGCGGGCCGAGGCGCTGATCGATTGCGCCAGGGAGCGCGGCCTGGTGCTTCAGGTCGGGCATATCGAGCGTTTCTCGGCCGTCTATCGCGCGCTTGCCGCCAAGGTGACCAAGCCGCTTTATATCGAGGCCACCCGCATCTCGCCGTTCCGGCCGCGCGCGACGGATGTCGACGTCGTCCTCGACCTGATGATCCACGACATCGACATCATCCTCGGGCTTGCGGCATCGAAGATCGTCTCGGTCCACGCCGTCGGCGTTCCGGTCCTCAACCCGGGCGAGGACATCGCCAATGCCCGCATCGAGTTTGCCAGTGGCGCCGTCGCCAACGTCACCGCCAGCCGAGTCGCCGAAACGACCGAGCGGCGCATGCGGGTGTTCCAGCCGGACAGCTATGTCGTGTGCGATTTCGACTCAAGCAGCATTGTGCTGCATCGGCGCATCGGCGACCCGGCGCGGCAGGGAGCCGCCGCGGTTGCCGCCAAATCTTGGAATATTTCCAAGGAAGACAGTCTCTTCAACGAGATATCCGAATTCCTCGATTGCGTTCGCAGCGGCCGTGTGCCAACAGTTGACGGCAGGGTGGGGCGTGACGCCTTGCGGGTGGCGAACATGATCACGGAAACCCTGCGCGCCCATCGCCGTCGTATCGAAGCCGAGTTGGTCGTATGAATGAATTGAGTGTCGCTACGTCGCAAAGGCGCGCGCGCAAGCAGGCGCCGCGTCAGGCAAGGACCGTCCCCCTTTTTGATCTCAAGCGCCAGGAGCCGCGCACGCATGCCCGCATCAGGGCGCGGATGGACAACGTCCTGCGCCACTGCCAGTTCGTGCTCGGCCCGGAGGTCGACGAGCTGGAGGAATCGCTCGCCGCCTATTGCGGCGCGCGCCACGCCATCGCCGTCTCGGCCGGGCGCGACGCGCTGATCATGGCGCTGATGGCGCTCGGCGCGGGGCCGGGGGATGCGGTGTTCGTGCCCGCCTTCACCTTTTCGGCGACGGCCGGCGCGGTGGCCGCGATCGGCGCCACGCCGATCTTCGTCGATGTCGATGCCGCGACCTTCAACATCGATCCGGCGGACCTGGAGCGCGTGGCCTCCGCCGTCACCGCCTCCGGCAAGCTGAAGCCGAAGGCGGTCATGCCGGTCGACCTTTACGGGCTGCCGGCCGACTACACCGCGGTCGGCGCCGTCGCCGGGCGCTATGGCATGACGGTGATCGCCGACGCGGCGCAGAGCTTCGGCGCGGTTGCTGGCGGACCCGCCGTCGGCACCCTGGCGCCGATCACCGCGACCAGCTTCTATCCGACCAAGGTGCTCGGCGGCTTCGGCGACGGCGGCGCGCTGTTCACCGACGACGACAATCTGGCCGCCGAGGTGCGGTTGATCCGCACCCACGGCCGTCTCGGCTCCGGCGACGAGGCGCTGCGGCTGGGCATGACCGGGCGGCTCGACACGCTGCAGGCGGCGGTGCTGCTGGTCAAGCTCGAGGATTTCCCCGACGAGCTCGATGCGCGCCGGCGCATCGCCGCCATGTACACGGAAGCCCTTTCCGACGACGTCATCACGCCGACGGTGCCGCCCGGTTACGAGAGCACCTGGGCGCTCTATACGCTGCGGGTTGCCGACCGCGACGGTGTCCGCACCCGCCTTGCCGATGCCGGCGTCGGTACCGGCCTGTTCTACTCGACCCCCTTGCACCGCCACGCCGCCTTCGCGCCGTGGGTCAATGGCGGCGAGGCGCTGCCGGTCTCCGAGCGTCTGGCCGGCGAGGTTCTGTCGCTGCCGATCTATGGCGATCTCACCGACGAGGAGGTGGCCTACGTGATCGAGCAGCTCAAGGCAGCGCTTTAGCAGGCTGCGGAACGACGGCGATCAGGACCGCGGATAGAACCTCTCCCCACCGGGGAGAGGGAACGCAGGTAGAGTCTTCTTGCGCCCTTTTCCAGAGGCTGCGAGGCCATGATCTGCCGTCCGCGGGTCGCGGCCGCGACGGCCGGTTCCCGTCCGAAGATTGCAATTTAGTGGACGGAAATATCTGCTCTTTTCGACATCGATTGACTTTCACGTAAGAGGACTATAACGGGCATGGCCGGGGGGAATGCCATGCAGGATCTGTCGACGATCGGGGAGCTGACGCGGGAGTTCGGCATCTCGACGCGGACGCTGCGCTTCTATGAAGGCGAGGGGCTGATCAACCCGGTGCGGCGCGGCCTCCGGCGGCTCTACCCGCCGCGCGAGTGCGCCCGGCTGATGCTGATCCTGCGCGCCAAGCGGCTCGGCTATTCCTTATCGGAGATCGCGGAGATCCTCGACCTTTGCGGGCGCGAGCCCGAACAGGAGCGCGCGCTGCGCCACGTCATCGCCCGCATTCGCGAATGCCGCGCCGAGCTCGACCGGAAACGCTCCGACATCGAGGCCATGCTGGACGAGTTCGGCCGGGCCGAGACGCGCTTGCATTCCCGCCTTGCCGCGCGCGACGGCACGGGCAAAGAGGGCGGCGCCGGCAAGATATGAGGAAAAGGACCCCTCTGGCTCTCATGCGACACCGCGGATATAGACCGGTCCCTCACGACTCACAGGTTCCCTAGAGCGGTTCATGGTTATAGGGAACCATTTGACCGGGATGATTTTGCGCCGTGGCCAGGCGCGGCTCGCCGGGCGATGCGGTGCATCGGCCAACAGCCGCAACACCGCCACGGCGCAAAAGAACCTTAGCCTTCGGTGGGCCAAATCGGCCCACCGGGTTCGTTGCGGCGCTCGCCCGATATCCCG
>JAUYJB010000062.1 GCA_030688605.1 Hyphomicrobiales bacterium | reverse complement strand
ATGGTTATAGGGAATCGATTCGATGGGCCAAATCGGTTCATCCGGGCAGGCGTGGCGCGACGCGCGATACGGGATATCGGGCGAGCGCCGCAACGAACCCGGTGGGCCGATTTGGCCCACCGCAGGCCGGGTTCTTTTGCGCCGTGGCGGTGTTGCGGCTGTTGGCCGATGCACCGCATCGCCCGGCGAGCCGCGCCTGGCCACGGCGCAAAATCATCCCGGTCAAATGGTTCCCTATAACCATGAACCGCTCTAGTCCGCCGGCGGCAGGCCGGGCGGCGAGTGTTTGGTTTGCGGCGAGGATCCCGGAGGAGGCGTGTATGGATTTTCTGTCTGCCGCTTCGGCGCCGCCGCAAGACATGATCGATCCCTTCGGGCGCGGCATCACCTATCTGCGCGTCTCGGTGACCGACCGCTGCGATTTCCGCTGCGTCTACTGCATGGCCGAGAACATGACCTTCCTGCCGAAGAGGGACGTTCTGACCTTGGAGGAGCTGGACCGGCTGTGCTCGGCCTTCATCGCCAAGGGGGTGCGTAAGCTCAGGCTGACCGGCGGCGAGCCGCTGGTGCGCAAGAACGTCATGTCGCTGTTCCGCTCCCTGTCCCGCCACTTGGACAGCGGCGACCTCGAGGAGCTGACGCTGACCAGCAACGGCAGCCAGCTGCCGAAGTATGCCGAAGAGCTTTATCGCTGCGGCGTGCGTCGAATCAACGTCTCGCTCGACACGCTCGATGCGGAAAAGTTCCGCGCCATCACCCGCTGGGGCGAGATCGAACAAGTGATGGCGGGCATCGAGGCGGCGGAACGGGGGGGTCTGAAGATCAAGATCAACACCGTCGCGCTCAAGGACGTCAATGAGGGCGAGATCGAGGAGATGATCGGCTGGGCACATGGGCGCGGCTTCGACATGACCCTGATCGAGACCATGCCGCTCGGCGACATCGACGCCGACCGCGTCGACCAGTATCTGCCGCTGTCGCAGGTGCGCGCCGAGCTTCTCGATCGCTTCACGCTCGAGGACATCCCCTACAAGACCGGCGGCCCGGCCCGCTATGTCGCGATCAAGGAGACCGGCGGCCGGCTCGGCTTCATCACCCCATTGACCCACAATTTCTGCGAATCCTGCAACCGCGTGCGCGTCACCTGCACCGGCACGCTGTTCATGTGCCTCGGCCAGGACGACGCCGCCGACCTGCGCGCGCCGCTGCGCGCCTCGGAAGGCAACGACCTTCTCTATGCGGCCATCGACGAAGCGATCTCGCGCAAGCCCAAGGGCCACGACTTCGTCATCGACCGGCGCAACCGGCGCCCGGCGGTCGCCCGCCACATGAACGTGACAGGGGGCTGAGCGTTCGCCGATTGTAGGGAATCAATTTAACAGGGCAATTCGGTTCGACCGGCAAGGTGCCGTCCGATCAAGCGGACTGAAGCAGAATGCCGGAGAGACGCGCGGCGACGGCGTCGATCTCTTCTTCCGTCGTCGTTCGGCCGAGGCTGAACCGGATGGCGCCCATGCCAACCTCGGGCGCAACGCCCATCGCCTGCAGAACCGGGGAAAGCTCGATGCGGCCGGCATGGCAGGCGGAACCCGTCGAGGCGGCCACGCCGTCCAGTCGTGCGAGAATGTCGGCTCCGACGCGGCCCACGAACGAGACGTTGAGCGTGTTCGGCAGGCGCATCTCGGGATCGCCGTTGAGCACGACGCGGCTGCCGAAGTGGGTCTTCAGCGCCGTCCAGAAGCGATCGCGCAGCGCCCCGACCCGCTCCATACCGGAAAGGTCCGCGGCGAGCTCGCAGGCCGCGCCGAGCGCCGCCGTCAGCATGGCGCTCTCGGTTCCGGCGCGGCGGCCGCCCTCGTGAGCGGCGCCGTGGATCAGAGGCTCCAAGGTCGCGCCCTTTCGCACATAGAGCGCTCCGATGCCCTTCGGCGCGTAGACCTTGTGGCCGGCGATCGACAGGAGGTCGACGCCGAGGCCGCCGACCAGGGTCGGGATCTTGCCCACGGACTGGGCCGCGTCGGTGTGGAACAGGACGCCGTGCTCGCGGGCGATCGCCGCGCAATCGGCGATCGGCTGAATCGTGCCGACCTCGTTGTTCGCATGCATCACGCTGACCAGGATGGTGTCCGCGGCGATCGCATTGCGCAGATCGTCCGGGTCGATGCGGCCGGCTGAATCGACCGGCAGATAGGTCACCCGCGCGCCGAGCTCTTCCAGGAACCGGCAGGGCGCGAGAATCGCCGGGTGCTCGATCCGTGTGGTAACGATGTGCGCGGCCTTGCCGGCGCGGGCGAAAAAGGCGCCTTTAAGCGCGAAATTGTTGGATTCGCTGCCGCCGCTGGTGAACACCACCTCCTCGGGCGCGCAGCCGAGCAGGCCGGCCACCTGTTGCCGGCCCTGCTCCACCATTTCGCGCGCCGGCGCACCGGCCCAATGCGGGCTCGACGGATTGCCGAAACCATCTTCCATCGCGCGCCGCATGACCGCCGCCACTTCGGGGGCAAGCGGCGTGCTGGCATTGTGGTCGAGATAGATGCGCCGCATGGCTCAGAACACCAGGACCTTGTCGGCGGCAAGCGTCGCGGCGCCAAGCTCGTCCATGCTGCTGCGCCGCGCGCCGGCCACGATGTCGCCGTCGCCGATGCCGCGCGCGTCCATGCAGGTGCCGCACAGCAGCACCTGCCCCTTGCCGACGATGACGCGCTTGAGCATGCGCTCCATATTGTAATAGCCGTTCGGCGTCTTCTGCCCCGCCTTGGCGGCGAGCACGGCATCGGCCATCAGGAACACCGTCACCGCACCCTCGGGATCGTTCTTGAGGAGGCTATGAGCGAGCCGCAGCGCGTTGTAGCAGCGCTCGGTGCCGTAGGGCGGATCATTGAGAATCAACAGGGTTTTCACCGCAGTTCTCCTTGGCGACGTCGGTCGCCGGCACGGCTATCGCCCAATCTCGCGCCGCATGGTTTCGAATTGCTCTTGGCTCAGCTCGCCGCGGGCATAGCGCTCCTTCAGGATTTCCAATGAATCCGGCCGCGTCTCGCCGCGCGGCGAGGACGAAATGATCCACTGGACGAGCACGACAATGGCGGCGATGATGAGGCCCCACCACAGGATCATGAACAGACCGCCGCCGAACCCGAAGCCAAACATATTGTTCATCATGGTCGTGTCACCTCGCCGCCACGATTGACAGAGGTCAGCTGTGATAGTATTCAAACAATCAATTGAATTACATATCGAAAGCCCTCGTGCGTGTCAACGACTGCTCCCAAATTCGCGCTTTTCAGCCAGTTCGCCGCCGTGGCGCGGGCGCTCGGCCATCCCCACCGGCTGGAAATGCTGGAACATCTGGCGCAGGGCGAGCGCAGCGTGGAGGCGCTGGCCGGGCGGGTCGGCGTGTCGATCGCCAACGCTTCGCAGCATCTTCATCAGCTCAGGCGGGCGGGTCTCGCTGCCTCGCGGCGCGACGGAAAATATGTGCTCTACCGTCTCGGCGATGAGAGCGTCCTCGCGCTCATGGCCTTGCTCCGGCAGCTTGCCGAGCGCAACGTTGCCGAGGTCGACCGGATCGTGCGCGGTTATTTCGCGGCGCGCGACGGCATGGAGCCGGTCTCCAGACAAGAGCTGCTCGAACGATCGCGCGCCGGGCTGGTCACGGTTCTCGACGTGCGTCCCGCCGACGAGTTCGCGCTCGGCCATCTCCCGGGCGCCGTCAACATTCCCCAGCAACAGCTGGAGGCGCGGCTCGCCGAGCTCGACCCCGCACAGGACATCGTCGCCTATTGCCGCGGCGCCTATTGCGTGCTGTCCTACGAGGCGGTGGCGCTGTTGCGGGAACGCGGGTTCAAGGCGCGCCGGCTCGAGGATGGATTTCCGGAATGGCGCGCCCGCGGACTCGACGTCAGCGTCGGACAGGAAATGACGCCATAACGATGATCAGCGGGATGCTTTGAGCTTGCGGTTCCTCGAATGAGACTGACGGCTTGAAGCGTTAACCGCCCCTTGCGTGGAATAATAATGTGCGTCTGACGCTTCCGCCGCAAACGGCCGCGACGCAGGACAATCTGCGCGGCATCCTCGCCATGCTGGCGGCGATGGCGCTGTTCATCCTCAACGACGCGATGATCAAGCTCGCCGGCACGAATCTGCCGGTCGGCCAGGTGGTTTTTCTTCGCGGGCTGATGGCGTCGGGCCTGGTGCTGGCCTGGGCGGGGCTTTCCGGCGCTCTCGCCAACTGGCGGCGGCTGGCGCAGCAGGCGGTTCTGTGGCGGACGGTCGGCGAGATCGGCTCCACTCTGCTCTATCTCAGCGCGCTGATGGCGATGCCGATCGGCAACGCCACCGCCATCCTGCAGGTGGTGCCACTGGCGGCCACGGCGGCCTCTGCTCTGTTCCTTGCCGAAGCGGTCGGCTGGCGGCGCTGGTCGGCGGCGGCGTTCGGCTTTTTCGGGACGATGCTGATCATCCGGCCGGGAATGGAGGGCTTCAACTGGGCGTCCCTCCTGGCGCTTTCCGCCATCGCCTTCATCGTGCTGCGAGACCTGTCCACCCGATGGATCGCCCGCGATTTGCCTTCGATGGCAGTCACAGCCGTTTCCGCCGTCGCGGTGGCGGTCGCCGGCGCCGGCCTCGGACTATCGGAGGACTGGATCGCCGTCTCCAGTCGCGAGCTTGCCCTGCTCGCCGGTGCCGCGGTCTGTCTGGTCGGCGGCTATCTGACCGGGATCATGGCCATGCGCTCGGGCGAAGTCTCGGCGGTGGCGCCGTTCCGCTACTCGATCATCCTGTGGGCACTGATCCTCGGCTATCTCGTCTGGGGCGACGTGCCGCGCCCCGCGACGCTCGTCGGCATCGCCATCGTCGTCGCCGCCGGCATCTACACCTTCGAGCGCGAGGCGCGGTTCAGGCGCCGCGCCCGCGCGGCGGCGCGAAATCAGTAGCGAGGGTTTGCGGCCTTCAGCTCTCGATGACGATGCGCGGGGCGCTCGCGGCCTGCGCGCTCTTGAGCCGCTCGATCTCGGCCCAGGCCTTGTCGGCGATGTCGCGATAGACCATGGCGTGGGCGGATTTGGGGTCCGACACGACGACGGGCCGGCCGGAATCGGAGGTCTCGCGGATGGTCATGTCGAGCGGCACCTCGCCGAGAAACTCGACGCCGAGCTTTTCCGCCTCCTTGCGGGCGCCGCCATGGCCGAAAATGTCCGAGCGCTCGCCGCAATGCGGGCACAGGAAATAGCTCATATTCTCGACGATGCCGAGAATCGGCACATCGACCTTGCGGAACATGTTGATGCCCTTGCGCGCGTCGATGAGGGCGAGGTCCTGCGGCGTCGAGACGATGACGGCGCCGGCCAGCGGCACCTGCTGGGCCATGGTGAGCTGCGCGTCGCCGGTGCCCGGCGGCATGTCGACGACGAGAATGTCGAGATCGCCCCAGGCGACCTCGCGCAGCATCTGGGTCAGCGCCGACATGACCATGGGGCCGCGCCAGACCATCGGCGTGTCCTCCTCGACCAGGAAGCCCATGGACATGACCTTCATGCCATAGCCTTCGAGCGGCTTCAGCACCCGGCCGCCGACCGCCTCGGGGCGTCCGGAAACGCCGAGAAGACGCGGCATCGAGGGGCCGTAAATGTCGGCGTCGAGGACGCCGACGCTGAGCCCGTTGGCCTGGAAGCCGAGCGCCAGATTGGCCGCCGTGGTCGACTTTCCGACGCCTCCCTTTCCGGAGGCAACCGCAATGATGGCGTCGACGCCGGGAACGCCGGGCTTTTGCCGCGCCGACTGCTCGATACGCGCGGCCTGCGACGCCATCGGCGGCGGTACGTCGCCGCGACCGGCCGGCCTTCCACCCTTTGCCCCGGTCCCGGCGAAGGGACTGGCGAGAGGGGAGGCGGCCGGGCTGCCGGCCGGTGCGCGCCCGTCGCCGGCGCCGGCGTGGGCGGTGAGGCTGACCAGCACCTGTCTGACGCCGGGAATGTCGCTCACCACCTTCTCCGCCGCCTGGCGCATCGGCTCGAGCTCCTCGACCCGCGCCGGGTCGACGGAGATGGAGAAATAGACCTTGCCGTCGGCGATGACGACATCGGACACGATTCCCAGCGCGACGATATCGTCTTTCAGATCGGGCCCCTTGACGCGCTTGAGCTGGTCCTGAACCTGCTCCTTGGTCACCTCACTCATGCAAATCCTCTCCGCACCCCTTCGCCGGTGTCCGATGCTTTCCTGACGAACTATTCTCACGGAAGGAAGCTCGCGGTCAAACCACTTGCGCCGGTGAGGGCCTGCTGACAGTTATGTTGCGGGTCGGGCGGGAGGCAATTTTTCCGCCTGCCAGAAGCAGGAGCCGCCGTGGTGCCTTCCCACCACAAGGCGTCTGCGACGCCGTAGGCGGGAAAATGGGCCCCGTCCCTTAAGGGATTTGGCGCAATCGGCGCGAGGCGGCGTCCTTCGTCCTCGAATATGCGCCGCATGTCCATCGTCCTCGCTCCTGGCCTCGCACCGATTTCGCTCAAACCGGACCTCGCAAGATAACTGTCAGCAGGCCCTAACCCTTGCGCAACCGCTATCAAGATGCATCTATCTGGCGAGAGAAACGGTAACGGACGGCAGCATGTCCGCCGGCAAGAAAGAGACCGAGGAACTGTCAATCGGCCCCGATCCGGACGATCCGCGCCTGTCGCGCAGCGTTGAGGGGATCGATCAGACCGGCGCGCCGGTGACCACGTCGGTGGTCACCGAGCGGGCGCTGACGCTGTTCCTGAATTCGCAGGAAATCGTCACCATGATGACCATCGGCGACCATCCGGAGATGCTGGCGGTCGGCTATCTGCTCAACCAGAACATGCTGCGCGCCGATGACGAGATCACCGGCATCGACCATGACGACGACCTCGATGTGGTCGTCGTGCGGACCAAGCGGCGCACCGACTACGAGCAGAAGATGAAGAAGAAGGTGCGCACCTCCGGCTGCGCCCAGGGCACCGTTTTCGGCGATCTGATGGAAAGCCTTGCCGACGTCCAGTTGTCGGAAAATCAAGTGATCAAGACCTCTTGGCTCTATTCCTTGACGAAAAAGATCAACACGATGCCGAGCCTGTACCTCAAGGCCGGCGCGATCCATGGCTGCGTGCTGTGCAAAAAGGACATGCCGATCATCTATGTCGAGGATGTCGGCCGCCACAACGCCGTCGACAAGATCGCCGGCTTCATGTTCCTGAACGGCGTGGCGGCGGAGAACAAGATCTTCTACACCACCGGCCGGCTGACCTCGGAGATGGTCATCAAGACAGTGAAGATGGGAATCCCGATCCTCGTCTCGCGCTCCGGCTTCACCGCCTGGGGTGTGGAGCTCGCCAGGGAGGCGAACCTGACGCTGATCGGGCGGGCGCGGGGAAACCGCTTCGTGGCGCTTTCCGGCGATAGCCGCATCGTCTTCGACGCCGATCCGGGCGGGGCCGGCGAGGAGGACGCCAAGCACCGGCGCAAGGCGAGCCTGCCGGAGCCCGAGGAGGCGTGATGGCCGGGGCGGTCTCGCAATGGCGCGCGTTGACCGTCGGCGTGGCTCTTGCCGGCGGCCTGTCGAGGCGCATGGGCGGCGGCGATAAGTCTTTGAAAATGCTGGGCGGGCGGACGATGCTGGCGCACACCATCGAGCGGCTCGAGCCGCAGGTCGGGCGGATCGTCCTCAACGCAAATGGCGATCCCGAACGGTTCGCGGCGTTTGCTCCGCCGGTCGTCGCCGACCCGGTCGCCGGCTTTGCCGGACCGCTCGCCGGCGTGCTCGCCGGCTTTGACTGGACAGTCGACAACGCGCCCGAGGCGCGCTGGATCGTCACGGCTGCGACCGACACGCCGTTCTTCCCCGGCGACCTCGTTTCCCGCTTCGTCGCCGCGGCCGGCCATCACGAGACCATGATCGCGCTCGCCAAATCGGGCGGCAATCTGCACCCGGTGTTCGGGCTGTGGCCGGTGGCGCTCGCAGACGATCTGCGCCAGTGGCTGACCCAGGGCGAAAACCGCAAGGTGCTGGCCTGGGTCGACCGGCATGAGATGGTCGAAGTCGAATTTCCCGGCTTTTCGGTCGCCGGCGAGTTGCTCGACCCGTTCTTCAACGCCAACACGCCCGACGACATGAAAGTGGCCGAGGCGATCCTGCAGGAAATGGCGGCGTGACCCGGTCTCCCCTGTTCGGCATCACCGGCTGGAAGAATTCCGGCAAGACGACCCTGACCGAGCGGCTGCTCGCCGAGCTGACCGGCCGCGGGCTTGCCGTCGCCACGGTCAAGCACGCCCATCACGGTTTCGACGTCGACAAGGAGGGTACCGACAGCTTCCGCCACCGCAAGGCCGGCGCGTGCGAGGTGGCGATCGTATCGGCCCGCCGTTGGGCGCTGATGCACGAGCTTGCCGGCGCCGAAGAGCCGCGGCTCGAGGACATCCTGGCGCGGCTGAGCCCGGTCGATCTGGTGCTGATCGAGGGCTATAAACGCGAGGCCCATCCGAAGCTCGAACTCCGCCGCCTGCAATCGAAGAGCCAGGAGCCGCTGACGGCGGGCGTCGCCAATATCGTCGCCATCGCCGCCGATTACGCGGTCGAAGAAGGCGCCCTGCCCGTCTTCGATCTCGACGACGTCCCGGCGATCGCCGATTTCATCCTCGGCTACCTCAAGATCGGGGCGCCCCGTGCCGCCAAAGCTTCTTGACGACTGTTTTCTGCACGACAAGGACCGGCTGCGCCACGACGAGGCATTGGCGCTGCTGAAGGGCCGTATCGCGCCGCTTTCCGCGACTGAGCGGGTGGCGCTCGCCGACGCGGTCGGCCGGGTGCTTGCGGAGGAGGTCCGCGCGCCGCGCCCGGTGCCGGCCTTCGACAATTCCGCCGTCGACGGTTATGCCTTCTCCCATGCCGAGTATCTCGCCGCCAAGGGGCGGCTGAAAATCTCAGGTCGCGTCGCCGCCGGCCATCCGGGCTCAGGCCCGATCGCCGAGAGAACGGCGGCGCGGGTGTTCACTGGGGCCGTAATGCCCGAGGGCGCCGACACAGTGGCGATGCAGGAGGACGTGACGCTCGAGGATGCGGGCGGAGACGAGGTCGCGGTCATCCCGGAAGGGTTGAAGCAGGGCGCCAACCGCCGCAAGGCCGGCGAGGACCTTGCCGCCGGCGAGGTGCTGATCGGCCCCGGCCGGCGCCTGCGCCCGCAGGACCTTGCCGCCATCGCCTCGACGGGAACGGCCCAGATCGCGTGTCACAGGCGGCTCAGGCTCGCGATCGTATCGACCGGCGATGAAATCGTCCGCCCCGGCCATACCTTGGCGGAGGGTCAGGTTTACGATTCCAACGTCTATCTGCTGCGCGCGCTGCTCGAAACCATAGGGGCCGAGGTGAACGACCTCGGCGTGCTGACCGACCGGCGCGATGCGGTCACCGCGGCGCTTGCGGACGCCGCAGGCAAGCACGATGCGATCGTCACCTCCGGCGGCGCCAGCCGCGGCGATGAGGATCACGTCGTCAAGGCGGTCGAGGCAATGGGCAAGCTGCACATGTGGCAGCTCGCCATCAAGCCGGGCCGCCCGATGGGCTTCGGCCAGATCGACGAGTGCCTGTTCTTTGCGCTTCCCGGCAACCCGGTCGCGGTGATGGTCTGCTTTCTCCTCTATGTGCGCCCCGTGTTGCTGCGCCGCTCCGGCGCCGACTGGCCCGAGCCGCGGCGCTATCTCCTTCCCGCTGCCTTTTCGATCAAGAAGAAGCCGGACCGGCGCGAATTCCTGCGCGGCATGATCGTCGCCGACGCCGCGGGAAGGCAGACGATCGACAAATATCCGCGCGACGGATCGGGCCTCGTCTCCTCGCTGCGCGCCGCCGACGGGCTGATCGAAATCGCCGAGGAGGTCATCTCGGTCTCCCCCGGCGACCCGGTCGCCTTCATCCCCTTCGACGGCTTCGGCGGCTACTGATCGATACCGGCCATTGGCGATTGCATCGGCCGGTGGATTGGTGGAACAATGCTGTAAGGCAACCCGCGTAAACCCTCGGAGCGGGCGCGGAAAACTGCGGAGGAAAAGCCATGAAGACGAAACAGACGATAATTGCCGTCCTGGCCCTGGCGCTCTCTGCCGGGGCGTCCGCCGCCAAGGACTGGACGACGGTCCGTATCGGCACCGAAGGCGCCTACCCGCCCTTCAACTATGTCGACACCAACAACGAACTGCAGGGCTTCGACATCGACATCGCCAAGGCGCTGTGCGCCCAGATGAAGGTCGAATGCGTCTTCGTCGCGCAGGATTGGGACGGCATCATCCCGGCCCTTCTCGCCAACAAGTACGATGCCATCGTCGCCTCCATGTCGATCACCGACGAGCGCAAGCAAACCGTTGATTTCACGGAGAAATACTACACCAACGCGCTGACCTTCGTGGCTCCCAAGGCGGCCGGAGTGACGGGCGTCACGCCGGCGGATTTCGCCGGCAAGACGCTGGGCGCGCAGAGCGCGACCGTTTCGGCGAATTTCCTGGAGGACAATTACAAGGACTCCTCCATCAAGCTCTACGCCACCCAGGACGAAGCCTATCTCGACCTTGCCAATGGCCGTCTCGACGCGGTTCTCGCCGATACCGGTCCTTCCTTGCTGTGGCTGAGGAGCGAAAATGGGAGTTGCTGCCAGTTCGTCGGCGACGCGGTCGTGAAGGACGATGCCATCGGCATCGCCGTGCGCAAGGAGGACGGCGATCTGCGGGACATGCTCAACGAAGCGATTGCCGCGATCCGCGCCAATGGAACCTATGCCGAGATCAACGCCAAATATTTTCCGTTCTCGATCTACTGAGACGGGCGTCTGTTGGCAGAGTTGGGAAAGCGCCAAGGACGGTGGTGCAGTCGTCCCTTTTCCGCTGTGAAGAGGGCAAGGGCGTCTGCAGCTCCCCGTCATTCCGGCGCAAGCCGGAATCCAGAAAAGAGGGTGCCAAGAGCACCGCCGCTTAAGCTGAGTCCCGGATCGCGCGCCGGATCAATGCACTGACCTGCGCTCGGTCCTGGCCGGCGCTTGTCCGGGACGACGAGGTGGGCTTGGGGAGCCGGTTGAAGCGTTCGCCGGCGATATGAAAACGCCATTGCGGGGGCCATGGCCGATCTATTCGCACTGCTGAGCTATGGCCCCGAAGGCTGGGGCGACGAAATCGCCGCCGGCACGTGGCTGACCATCCGGCTGGCGCTGGCGACGCTGCCCTTCGGGCTGGTGCTCGGCTTCCTGGTCGCGCTCGGCCGCGACACCAAAAAGCGGGTGCCCGCCGTCATCGCGCTGCGCGCCGCCGCCAACGCCTATACGACGATTTTTCGTGGCCTGCCCGAGCTCCTGACCCTGTTCATCATCTATTATGGCGGCCAGATCCTGCTGCAGTCGCTGGTCAACCTGTTCGTCGCGGGCGCCTATGTCGAGGTCAGCGGCTTCCTCGCCGGCATGGTCGCGCTCGGCCTGGTGTTCTCGGCCTTCGCCAGCGAGGTCTTTCTCGGCGCGCTGAGGGCGATCTCGGCCGGGCAGATCGAGGCCGCCCAGGCGCTCGGCCTCAAGCGCTGGCAGACCCTGCGCTTCGTCATCGTCCCGCAATTGTGGCGCTATGCCCTGCCCGGTCTCGGCAATCTGTGGCTGGTGCTGCTCAAGGACACCTCGCTGGTCTCGGTGATCGCGCTTTCCGACCTGTTGCGCCAGACCAACGTCGCGGTCGGCGTCAGCAAGCAGCCCTTCTTCTTCTATCTCCTCGCCTGCCTGATCTACCTCGTCATGTCGATGGTCTCGGGCGTCGCGATCCAGGCGCTCGAGGCGTGGACCTACCGCAGCGAACGCAGGGTGGGCGCGGCATGAACATCGACCTGTTCCTGCGCTACGGGCCGCGCCTTGGCGATGGGGTCCTGGTCACCGCCGAGCTGGTGGCGCTGTCGGTCCTGATCGGCGCCGCCATCGCGCTGCCGATGGCGCTCGCCCGGCTCAGCGGCAACCGGCTGTTGCGCGCGGCCGCCTTCGCCTACTGCTACTTCTTCCGCGGCACGCCGCTTCTGGCCCAGGTCTTCCTGATCTATTACGGCGCCGGCCAGTTCCGCGCCGAACTCGAGGCCGTCGGCCTGTGGACCCTGTTCCGCGATGCCTTCTTCTGCGCCGTGTTCACCTTCACGCTCAATACCGGCGCCTATCAGGCGGAGATCCTGCGCGGCGCCATCCTGGCGGTGCCGGAGGGCCAGCGGGAGGCGGCCAAGGCGCTCGGCTTGAAGCGTCTTGCGACCTATCTCAGGGTCATCCTGCCGCAGGCCATCATCACCGCCCTGCGCCCGCTCGGCAACGAGATCATCCTGATGATCAAGGTCTCGGCCATTGCCAGCGTGATCACCGTGTTCGACCTGATGGGAGCCACGCGGCTCGCCTTCGCGCGCTCGTTCGATTTCGAGGTCTATCTCTGGGCGGCGGTGCTCTATCTGGCCATTGTCGAGGCGATGCGGCGCGGCTGGGACCGGCTGGAAACGCGGCTCACGCGGCATCTGCGCATGGCCCCCTGACAAGGTCCCCGCCATCGGCTATAGCTCGACACCGCCGCTGGCTGACCCACTCACAAGAAGCGAGGAGCATCATGGCAAAGGTTGCGTTCATCGGTCTGGGCGTCATGGGCTATCCCATGGCCGGCCACCTGAAGGCGCGCGGCGGGCACGAGCTCACCGTCTACAACCGCACCGCCGCCAAGGCCGAGCAATGGTGCAAGCAGCATGGCGGAACCGCCAAGCCGACGCCGGCGGAGGCGGCCGCAGGCCAGGATTTCGTGTTCTGCTGCGTCGGCAACGACAACGATCTGCGCGCCGTGACCTTAGGCGCGGACGGCGCCTTCGAGAAGATGGCCAAAGGAGCGGTGTTCATCGACAACACCACCGCTTCCGCCGACATCGCCCGCGAACTCCACGCCGTCGGCAAGAAGAAAGGCTTCGGCGTCCTCGACGCGCCGGTCTCCGGCGGTCAGGCGGGGGCCGAGAACGGCCAGCTCACGGTCATGGTCGGCGGCGACAAGGCGCATTTCGACACCGCCAAGCCGGTCATCGACTGCTATGCCAAGGCGACGACGTTGATGGGGCCTTCCGGCGCCGGGCAGCTGACCAAGATGGTCAACCAGATCGCCATCGCCGGCCTCGTCCAGGGCCTGTCGGAAGCGATCCATTTCGGCAAGAAGGCCGGGCTGGACATGAATCTCGTCATCGACGTCATCGCCAAGGGCGCGGCCCAGTCCTGGCAGATGGACAACCGGGCGGCGACGATGATCGAGGGCAAATTCGATTTCGGCTTCGCGGTCGACTGGATGCGCAAGGATCTGAGCATCTGCGTCGAAGAGGCGCGGCGCAACGGCGCCCACCTTCCGGTGAGCGCGCTCGTCGACCAGTTCTACTCGCAGGTGCAGAAGATGGGCGGCAAGCGCTGGGACACCTCGAGCCTGATCGCCCTTCTCGACCGGGAATGAAGCCGGGATGCGATAAGGCCGAGCCGGGTGGAAGGACAGAAGGGCCTTGGCATAGTTCACTTCTCCCCCCTTGCGGGGGAGAAAGCAAAATTAAGGTTTTAGCGGAGTGCAACGAGGCTAACCCTTTAATTTTGCAAGAGGGGGATAAGAGATATTTCACCCCCCACCTGAAAAATCTAACGCTTGGCGCCGCTAATGCGTCGCCAAATCGTTGATTTTTCTTCCTCCCCCGCAAGGGGGGAGGAGAAATAACTTATGTACCAATAAAATCAGCATACTCTATAGCAACACCCTGACCTCGGCGCGCAGGACGGGCAAGAGGTCCGTCTCAAACCAGGGATTGCGCTTGAGCCAGGCGGTGTTGCGCCAGGAGGGGTGCGGCAGCGGCATGACCCGGCGCGCCGCGCCCGGCTCGTAGACCTCGCGCCAGGCGCGCATGGTCTCGGTCAGAGTCTTCCCTTGCGCGCCCTTGAGATGGTAGGCGTGGGCATAGCGGCCGACGGCGAGCACCAGCTCGATATTGGGCAGCGCGGCCAATAGCCGGTCGTGCCAGGTGCGGGCGCATTCCCTGCGCGGCGCCAGGTCGCCGCCTTTCCGGTCAAGCCCGGGGAAACAGAAGCCCATGGGCACGACGGCGACGCGGCTGTCATCGTAGAATTCCTCATCCGACACGCCCATCCACTGACGAAGGCGCGCGCCCGACGGGTCGGAAAAGGGCACCCCGCTCGCATGCACCCGGGTGCCGGGCGCCTGGCCGGCAACGCATAGCCGGGCGGTTCCGGACGCCCGCAGCACCGGCCGCGGCTCGTGCGCCAGCGGCGGCGGAAATAGCGGCGCGTCGCGGCAGGCGCGGCAGGCGCGGATGGAGCCCAGGAGCGCAGCGAGATCTTCGGCCATTCCTACAATTCCACCACCATGCCGTCCTCGGCAGGGACGGCGCGGGCCCGGTCGATGTCGTCCTGGTGGGCGAGCATGTCGCCGCTCATATGGGTCAGCATCAGCCGCTTGGCCTCAAGCCGGTCGGCATTTTCCATGATCCGCCTGTAGGTCATGTGGCCGCGCAGCTCTTTCTCGAACATATAGCATTCGCAGATGAACAGATCGGCGCCCCTGGCAACCTCGACCAGTGTCTCGGTCCACTGCGTATCGCCGGAATAAGCCAGGATCTTGTCGCCAAAGACGAGCCGCAGCGCCAATGACGGCGCGCCTGAAAAATGCTCTACCTCGAATGCGGTTACGCCGATACCCGCCACCTGCATCTCAGCGCGCGGCTGGAGTTCGACAAGCTGCAGGTCGAAGCCCCAATCAACCTTGGAGTAGCGCGGATAGAGCGCCTCGATGGCGGCCGCCAGCCGCGCGCGGAGGCCCGCCGGCCCGGCGATGGCGAGCGGGCGGGTTCGCTTGCCGACCAGCTTGGCCTCAAGCAGCAAGGCGGGCAGGCCGCCATAGTGGTCGCCATGCAGATGGCTGATGAAGATCGTCGCGATGGAGCTTGGGTCGATTCCCTGCTTCCTGAGCGCAACCAGCGAGGTCGCGCCGCAGTCGATGAGAACGGCGCCGGGAGCTGTCTTGACGTGGAAGCACGGATTGAACCGGCCGCCGGCCGCGAACGCATCGCCCGAGCCGACGAATGTGATGCGAACCACCCTTCCCTCTCCAATTGCCCAAGCCTTGTAGCCCGGCCGCGCCGCCACGGCCTCGTGCCGGCGCTGCAGGCAGAGAGCATCATCGGCTCCTCTCCGCTGGACGGCGCACGGAGTGGAGCACGCAGCAATTGCCGACGCAAGGCGGCACCGGACCGCGCGTCAGGCGGCGCGCATGTTCCCCGATCAACGGTTGGTTAACCATAATTCGGAGCGGGTTCTTAAGACTTCGCTCACATAGTCGTCTGCCAATCGGGGCGGACCACGGGCCGGCCCCGGGCGGGAGATGTTGGACGATCCGGATGCACGGCGTCACCACCAAGCAGGGCATCGGCGGTATGGCGGCCAGCCGCCCGGAAGAGGACATCAGGCGCTCGGTCTCGGCCAGCGTCCGTGCCGCGCGCGCCCTGTTGACCTCGGTCGGCCCGCTGCGTCCCGATTACAAATTCGAGCTGATGCAGCTTTACGCCCGCAACCAGCTCGGCGCCGCGCTCGGCCTGCCGCTGCTCGCCGTGATCGTCGCCGGCATGATGGCCCTGTGGGTGCCGATACAGACGTCGGTACAGTGGCTGATCGCCGTGTTGATCGCCAAATTCATCATTCTCGCGCTCTGCAGGACCTTGCTGCAGCAACCGCCGGAAGAGGTGAATGTGCGCGACTGGCAAGCGCGCTTCGTCGCCGCCGAGCTTCTCTACGGCGCCAGCTGGGCGAGCCTCAGCTTCATGAGCGCCCATACCCCCGGCAGCGACCCGGCGCCGCACGTGGTGATCTTCGCGGCGCTGATCGTCATTCTGTCGCTGCGGACCATGCTGGCCGGCAGCCTCACCCCCATCACCTACGCGGGAACGGTGCCGATCGCCCTGGTGCTCTTGATCGGCTTCGTGCTTCTGGGCGAGCCGATGTATTACGCCCTCGCCGGCATCACCGTGTGCGCGCAAATTTACTTTTTTCTCGTCGCCCGGCACCTGACCGCCGATACGCTGGCCATGTTCGACCTCCGAGTGCAGAAGGATTCGCTGATCGCCGAACTCGAGCAGGCCAACTCTATCTCCGACGAGGCGCGCCGGCGCGCGGAGGCGGCGAACATCGCCAAATCCCGCTTTCTCGCCACCATGAGCCATGAGCTGAGAACGCCGCTCAACGCGGTGCTCGGATTTTCCGAGGTGATGAAGGCGGAGATTCTGGGGCCGCACAACGTGCCGACCTACAAGGAGTATTCGCAGGACATCCATCGCAGCGGCCAGCACCTGCTCAAACTCATCAACGAAGTGCTCGACCTTTCGCGCATCGAGGCCGGGCGCTACGAGCTGCACGAGGAGCCGATCTCGCTGGCCGGCGTCGCCGACGACTGCATGCGCCTGACGGAACTGCGTATGAGCGAGCGCGGCATAACGCTGTCAGGGCAGCTCGAGAAGGACATGCCCAAACTGTTGGCCGACGAGCGGGCGGTGCGGCAGATCTGCCTGAACCTTCTCTCCAACTCGATCAAGTTTACGCCAAACGGCGGCCAGATCATCGTCAAGGTCGGCTGGACGGAAGGCGGCGGCCAATATCTGAGCGTCATCGACACTGGACCGGGCATTTCGGAAGAGGAACTGCCGCAAATCCTCACCTCCTTCGGCCAGGGATCGCTGGCCCAGAAGACCGCCGAACAGGGCGCCGGCCTCGGCCTGCCCATCGTGCAGGGACTGATCAAGCTGCACGGCGGCAAGTTTCAGATCGCCAGCAAGCTGCGCGAGGGCACGCAGGTCACGGTGACCTTCCCGCGCACGCGCATCCTGACAGCACAGCCCGTCGGCGCGCTCGCCAACAGCGCTGCCTGAGCGCAGATGTTAGCCGGGCTTCTTATCCCGGTTCGAGACCCCGGCTTCCGAGAAGCTGCTCATGCCGGTGTGCACCTCAAGCGCAGCCCGGGCGACGCCGATCGCCAGCGCCGCGCCCGAGCCCTCGCCGAGCCGCATGCCGAAATCGAACAGCGCCGTCTTGCCCATCGCCGCCAAGAGCCGGCCATGGGCCTGCTCGGCGGACTGGTGCGCGAACATGCAATGGTCAAGCGCCGCAGGATCAAGCGCGTGGATCACCGCCGCGGCGGCGCTTGCGACATAACCGTCGATCAGGACCGGCACGCGGGAGAATCGCGCCGCCAGAATAGCGCCGACCATGGCCGCAAGCTCGCGGCCGCCGAGGCTGCGCAGCACCGTCAGCGGTTCCGGCGCGTCGCCATGCTGCCGCTTCAGACGGCCGACCGCCTGGGAAACGGCATCATGCTTGCGTTTCAAGCCCGAATCGTCGACGCCGGTCCCCCGCCCCACCCAGTCCTCAACCTGGCCGCCGAAAAGCCCATGGGCGAGCGCGGCGGCGACCGTGGTGTTGCCGATGCCCATTTCGCCGATGCCGAGAAGGTCAGCCTCCTGGGCGACCGCCTCCATGCCGTAGGCGATGGTCGCAGCACAGCTCGCCTCGTCCAGGGCATCCTCCTCGGTGATGTCACCCGTCGGCATCTCGAGCGCCAGCTCGAAGACCTTGAGCACGGCGCCGCTTGCCCGGCACAACTGGTTGATGGCGGCGCCGCCGGACTGGAAATTGGCCACCATCTGCTGCGTCACCTCGGCCGGATAGGCCGACACGCCACGGCTCGCCACGCCGTGATTGCCGGCGAACACGGCAACCACCGGCCGGTCGATGCGCGGCGGATAGCGGCCCTGCCAGGCGGCAAGCCAGACGGCGATCTCCTCGAGCCGCCCGAGTGAACCCGGCGGCTTGGTGAGGTCGGCGTCGCGGCGACGCGCCAGATCGGCGCTCGCCTCGTCCGGCGCCGGCAATTTGGCGAGCAGATCTCGGATGTCCTCGAAGGGCGGACGCTTGGGTGTCTGCTGCTGCATGTTTCACATGATTCTTCACGACAACGCCGCAAACCGCTATAGCCTTCCTATACGGACTTTGAAACCGGCAAGGTGCGCAAGAGGAGGAAATGTTGCAGCCAGCGGTTGCGCAATGGCTTCAGGAGCTGCGTCACGCGGTGGCGTTCTATACCCTCATTCCAGCGCATTGGATGGGCACGGTGGTGTCGGAGCGGGAACCTGTTCCCATGGGGCAGGCGATGCGCATGGTGCCGCTGGCGGGGGCACTCGTCGGCGCGGTAGGCGCAGCTATCTGCGCCCTTGCCGCCGCGCTCACAGGGTCAACCCTGGTCGCCTCCGTCTCGGCGGTCGCCGCCACGATGATGATCACCGGCGCCCTGCACGAGGACGGGCTTGCCGATACGGCCGATGCTCTGGCAGGCACGACGCCCGAAAAGCGTCTTGAAATCCTGCACGACAGCCATATCGGCAACTTTGGCGCGGCGGCGCTGTGCACGTCCATCCTGCTGCGGGTGGCGCTGATTGCGGTGATCGCACAGGTCGACGGGATTGCCGCCACGGCGCTGGTGCTGATCGCCGCGCACGCCGTTTCAAGGGGGTTTGCCCTGTGGCTTCCCTACTGCCTGCCGCCGGCGCGCAAGAGCGGGGCCGCGGTAGCCTTCGGGCGTCCCAGCGAGAGGGTTTTCGTGGAGGTCATCCTGATTTCCCTGGTGATCGCCTTCATCACCGCCGCGAGCGTGGCGCACATCGTCGCCACGGTGGTTGCGGTGCTCGTCTCGGCGCTCGTGGTGCTCGGCGCAACGTGGCTAGCCGAACGCCTGTTCGGGGGACAGACGGGGGATCTCTCGGGAGCCACGCAACAGCTTGCCGAGATCGCCTTCCTGTTCGGCTTCACCGCCCTGATCGGACTGTAGGACGCGATGTTCTGGATTGCCATCGGCATCCTGATGACGGGCTTGGTACTGCTCGTCGCCAATCACCAGGCCGGCCAGGTCGCCGGCATCGAGGGGGATTCGTTCGCGCAGCTGGTATGGCTCACGGCGTTGGGACTCGTCGTCGGGGCAGGTCTGATGTTTTCCTATCGCGGCCGCGCCGCCACGGCGCTCCGTCATGCCGCAACCTGGCTGCTGGTGGCTGTCATTCTCGTTGCCGGCTATTCGTTCCGCACCGAGTTCACCGACATCGCGCAGAGGGTGCGCGCGCAATTGCAGCCCGGCTACGCGCTTCAGCGGATAACCGTCGAGGGCGCCAACGAGGTGGTCCTGTTCCGCCGCGCCGACGGCCACTTCAGCGCCGACGTGACGGTCGACGGCATTGCCGTGTCGATGCTGGTCGATACCGGCGCCACCACCCTCACCCTGTCCAACGAGGACGCCGCCAGGATCGGGCTGGCGGTCGATCGGCTCGCCTATTCGGTGCGCATTCAAACCGCAAACGGCCTCAGCGAAGCTGCCCCGGTCAGCCTCGATCGCGTGACCATCGGTCCTATCACGGTGAGCCCCGTGCGGGCGTTGGTGGCGCGGCCAGGTCGTCTCAATGAGAGTCTTCTTGGTATCGGATTCTTAAGCCGTCTGGAGTCATATGAAGTCAGGGGCGACCAGATGATCCTGCGTGCGCCACGAGCCTGAACACGTTCCGCCCCGTCTTTCAGGCGGGACGCACTCGACGGACCGACACCGATGACCAAACTTGCCGTCACCTTTGTTGTGATCACGCTGGCGCTGACACTCGGCGCCATCGTAATGGACGAGAAAAGCGCCCGCGAAGCGGCAGCGCCAAGGAGCGCCACCGCCGACAGAGCCCAGACGAGCCGCGTTACGGCCATCAGCGCCGACAGGTACGGCCATTTCGCCGCCGCGACGCTGGTCAACGGCGTTCATGTCGAGATGCTCGCAGATACCGGCGCGAGCCTCGTCGTGTTGAGCCAGGCGGACGCGCGTCGGGTCGGCATCGACCTTGCCCGGCTCACCTATGACGTTCCCGTCAAGACCGCCAACGGGGAGGCGATGGCCGCGCGCACCGTCCTTGACGAGGTGCAAGTGGGCACAATCCAGGTGCGCAATGTCGCTGCGTTTGTCGCGCAGCGCGACGTGCTGCCGACAAGCCTGCTCGGCATGAGCTTCATCGGCGCCATTACGCGCTTCGAGCTGCGCGGCGATCAGCTTTTATTGACGCAATAGGCATCCCTCCCAAAGCCTCCGGTCATTTCGCCGGACCATGGCATTTGTGTGCGCCGGGAAGCTGCGATATTCAAGATCGTGGCATTCCAAGGACCTGTCATGTTTCCGAGACCCGTCGCCTCGCTCACGCCCAATACCGCCGACTTCGAGCGCCTGCCGCTGGTCAAGGAGACCGGCTTTCGCGAATACGACGCGCGCTGGCTCTTTCCCGAGGAGATCAATCTGATGGGCGTGCAGGCCCTCGGGCTGGGGCTCGGCACGCTGTTCAAGGAGATGGGCGTCACGCCGCCGGCCATCGTCGTCGGCCACGACTACCGCTCCTACTCGCTTTCCATAAAGCAGGCTCTTTTGAGCGGGCTCTTGGGCACCGGATGCGAGGTCCACGATATCGGCTTGGCGCTGTCGCCCATGGCCTATTTCGCCCAGTTTGCGCTGGATGTCGCGGGCGTGGCGATGGTCACCGCCAGCCACAACGACAATGGCTGGACCGGGGTCAAGATGGGCTGCGCGCGTCCCCTCACCTTCGGGCCGGACGAGATGATCGCGCTCAAGGAGATCACGCTCTCCGGGCGCTTTGCCGCCGACGGCGGCGGCTCGTACCGCTTTGTGGAGGACTTCGCCGAGGTCTATCTCGGCGCCATTGCCGACAGGCCGCAACTGAAGCGGCCGATCCGGGCGGTTGCCGCCTGCGGAAACGGCACCGCCGGCGCCTTCGCGCCGGAAGCGCTTAAGCGCATTGGCGCCGATGTGGTCCCGCTCGATACCGCGCTCGACTACACTTTTCCGCGCTACAACCCCAATCCCGAGGACCTGGCGATGCTCGCCGCGGTCGCCGAAAAAGTGCGCGAGAGCGGCGCCGACGTAGGCCTTGCCTTCGACGGCGACGGCGACCGCTGCGGTGTCATCGACAATGAAGGAAGCGCGATCTTCGCCGATAAGGTGGGTGTCATGCTGGCCCGCGACATCTCCGCGCGGCATGAAAAGGCCAAGTTCGTCGTCGACGTCAAATCGACCGGTCTGTTCCTGACCGACCCGGTGCTGATCGCAAACGGGGCCACGACCGAATATTGGAAGACCGGCCATTCCTACATCAAGCGGCGCAGCTTCGAGACCGGGGCGCTGGCGGGATTCGAGAAGAGCGGACATTTTTTCTTCAACCCGCCGCTCGGCCGCGGCTATGACGACGGGCTCGTCGCCGCCTTCGCGGTGCTCGACATGATGGACCGCAATCCGGACAAGACGCTGGCCGAGATGCAGCGCGCCCTGCCCAAGACCTGGCAGTCGCCGACCATGTCGCCGCACTGCGCCGACGAGGAGAAGTATGCCGTCGTCGACAAGGCGGTGGCTCATTTTCAGGACTTGGCCAAGAGGCGCGCGAAGGTGGCAGGCCAGGACATCCGCGAGCTTGTCACCGTCAACGGCGTGCGCGTCGTGCTTGCCGACGGGACCTGGGGCCTGGTGCGCGCCTCCTCCAACAAGCCGGAGCTTGTGGTGGTGGTCGAAAGCCCGACCTCCGAGCAAAACATGCGCGCCATCTTCGAGGCGATCGACGCGCATCTTTCGACCTACCCGCAGGTCGGCGAATACAATCAGAAGATCTGATTGACCCCCACCCTACCCTCCCCCTTCCCGGGGGAGGGAAACAGGTGTGAGGCCGCCTGCCCAAATCCCCTCCCCCCTGCAAGGGGGGAGCTGGAGGGGGGTCCGATGTGTGGCGCCCTCGGATCGACTGATTTCAGTCAGTCTGAAGCCGCACCGATTTACTCCGCGGCGGCCAGCGCCTGCGGCCTGACCAAGGCGAGCGCGGCGCGCAGCACTTCGACTCCCGCGTCCGGGCGCACACCCTCTTCGCTCAGGGTCCGCCGCCAGGCGCGCGCGCCGGGCACCCCCTGGAACAGGCCTGTCATATGGCGGGCGATCCGGTGCAGCCTCGTGCCGCGGGCAAGCTCGCGCTCGATATAGGGGATCATCCGCTCGACGATTTCAGCCGGCTCGGGCGCCGGCGCCCGGTCGCCGAACAGGCGTCCGTCGGCCTCGGCGAGACGCCACGGGCTTTGATAGGCGGCACGGCCCATCATCACCCCGTCGAGATGGGCAAGATGGGCCGCTGCCTCGTCGAGGCTGCCGATGCCGCCATTGAGCACGACGCAAAGGTCCGGGCGGCGCGCCTTGAGCCGGTAGACGCGGCCCTGATCGAGCGGCGGCACGTCCCGGTTCTCTCTCGGGCTCAGTCCTTCGAGCCAGGCCTTGCGGGCATGGATGACGAAGGTCGTGCAGCCGGCCGCCGCAACCGTATCAATGAAGGTGTCGAGCGCATCCTCGGCGTCCTGATCGTCGATGCCGATGCGGCATTTGACGGTCACCGGAAGCGAAACCGCGGCCTGCATGGCGGCGACGCATTCCGCGACCAGCGCCGGCTCGGCCATCAGGCAGGCGCCGAAGCGGCCGGATTGGACGCGATCGGAGGGACAGCCGACATTGAGGTTGATTTCCCGGTAGCCGAACCCTTCGGCGATCCGCGCGGCCGCGGCGAGCTTCGTGGGGTCCGAGCCGCCGAGCTGGACCGCCACCGGCTGCTCCTCTTCGCTGAAGCCGATCAGCCGCTCGCGGTCGCCGTGGATCACCGCATCGGCGGTGACCATCTCGGTGTAGAGCAGCGCGCGGGCCGTCAGCAGCCGGTGAAAGTACCGGCAATGGCGGTCGGTCCACTCCATCATCGGCGCGACGGCGAAAATGCGTTCGGCGATCATGCGGACCATATCGGCCTAAGGCCGCCGATTGGCAAGATGGAGGCCCTATCCGTACCTCCCACTCCGTTATATTGAATTTTGCGTTATGGTTTCATATATATGTTTCCATGAAACTAAAACGTCAATCAGTAGGACCAGGCATGACGGCGGCACAAGGAACGGTGGCACGCTATATCGACGAGCTGCGGGAGTTCGGCGGGTTGAAGGGGACGGACATCGCCAACATCGCCGACGTGTCGAAGGCGACGGTGTCGCGCTGGTCGAGCGGCGCGATGAACCCGCATCCGCGCACCCAGCTCATCCTTTCCGACCTGCACTACGTGGTCGGCCGGCTGCAGGAATATTATTCGGCGGACGATATCCGGACCTGGCTCTATGCCCGCCACCCCCAGCTCGACGGAGCGCGGGCGATCGACCTCATCAATGAGGGGCAGTCCGAACGGGTCCTGAACGTTCTCGAACGCCTCGATGCGGAGGTCTATCTGTAAGAGATGGGTGGCGCTCATCGCATCCGGGACAACGCCCTGATCGATGCGCTGGAGGGCGCGCCATCCATTCGTTTCGACGGCACGGTCTGGCGCGTCGCGCGCGAGGGCCACGATGTTCCGATGTGCGGTTCGGCGGGCGGGCGCTGGGACGACGGGACTTTCGATGTCCTCTACACCTCCATGGAGGATGCCGGTGCCGTCGCCGAGTTGTTTTTCCATCTGTCGCGCGGTCAGCCGGTGATCCCCTCAAAGGTCGCCTACCACCTGTTCGAGCTGCGGGTCGCCATCGAGCGGACACTGCGGCTCGCCGACCTCGACGCCATCGCCGCGCTGGGCGTGGAGGTCGCCCGATACGGCGTGCTCTCGCACGCCGACCGGCAGCAGGAATATCCCCGCACCCAGGACATCGCCGAGACGGCGCATTTCGTCGGCTTCGACGGCCTCATCGTCCCCAGCGCCCGCTGGGCGTGCGCGAACGTGATCGTGTTTTGCGATCGCGTCAAATCGGATGCCATGGAAATCGCAAAGGATTACGGGCGGATCGACTGGGAGCAATGGCGCGGCAAGGCGCGTTCATGACTTTGGCCGCTGCCGCCAGATCGCCCGGCCGCTGCCGGGAAGGCCGAGCGCTGCCCACTTCTCGTCGACCGCGCGGACGACCTCGTCCGACATGCGCAGCGGAACGCCCCATTCGCGGTCGGTCTCGCCGCCGATCTTGTTGGTCGCGTCGATGCCCATCTTGCCGCCGAGACCGGAGCGCGGCGAAGCGAAATCGAGATAGTCGATGGGCGTATTGTCGACGATCATGGCGTCGCGCGCCGCATCTGAGCGGGTAGCGATGGCCCACATCACGTCGCGCCAGTCGCGGGCGTCGATATCCTCGTCGACGACGATGATCAGCTTCGTGTAGCTGAACTGCGGTAGCAACGACCACAGGCCCATCATGACGCGCCGCGCCTGGCCCGGATAGCGCTTGGCGATCGACACCACGGCGACGCGGTAGGAACAGGCTTCCGGCGGCAGATAGCAGTCGACGATCTCCGGGAACTGACGCCGCAGGAGCGGCAGAAACACCTCGTTGAGGGCACGGGCCATGACCGACGGCTCGTCCGGCGGGCGGCCGGTGAAGGTGGAAAGATAGATCGGCTTCTGGCGCCGCGCGATCGCGCTCACCGTGAAGACCGGGAAGGATTCGACGGCGTTGTAATAGCCGGTATGGTCGCCATAGGGGCCCTCGGGCGCCGTCTCCTCGATGGAGACATGGCCCTCCAGCACGATTTCGGCATGGGCCGGTACCTTGAGCGGGACGGTGCGGCAGGGCGCAAGCTCCAGCTTGGCGCCGCGCAACAGCCCGGCGAAGCGGTATTCCGACAGAAGCTCCGGCACCGGCGTCACCGCGGCCAGCATCGTGCCCGGGTCGGCGCCGATGGCGACGGCAACGGGCATCGGTTCGCCGCGTTCGGCCCACAGGCGGTGATGGCGGGCGCCGCCGCGTTGCGCGAGCCAGCGGATGATGGCGCGGCGTTCATCCAGAACCTGCATGCGGTAGACGCCCATATTGTAGGTGTCCTCGCGGGCCTCGCCGGGGCCCTTGGTGATCACCAATGGCCAGGTGATGAGCGGCGCCGGCTCGCCCGGCCAGCAGCACTGCACGGGGAGTTGCGTCAGATCCACCGCGTCGCCCTCGCACACCACCTGCATGACCGGCGCGGCGCGCACCGACTTCGGGCGCATGGTCATGGCGGCGCGCAGCAAAGGCAACCTGTCGATGGCGTCGCGCACTCCATCGACCGGATCGGGGCTTTGCAATGCTGCCAAGCGTTCGCCAAGGTCCCGCAAACCGGCGACTTCGCAGCCGAGCCCCCAGGCGACCCGCTCGACGGTCCCGAACAGATTGACCAGGACCGGCATCGCGCTCGCCCTCCCGTCTGCCCTGATCGGCTTCTCGAACAGAACCGCAGGCCCCCCCTCGGCCAGGAGCCGGGTCTGGATCTCGGTCATTTCGAGGCGGGTCGAGACCGGCGCGGTGACGCGGACGAGCCCACCCGCCTGCTCGATGCGGGCAAGAAAATCCCCCAGCGAGCGGTATGTCGCCGGGTTTAAGGTCACAGCCGTCATGGCGCACCCGAGGATTGGACGCGCCACGAGCGTAGAAACGCCGCGCGCCGGAGGCTTTGATGGAAATCAAATGGGCGCGCTCTCGAAAAGGCTAGATTTCCGGCGACAAAAGCGAATCTCGAGTGAAACGGGCCTGCCGCCATCACGCAGCCGCCTCCCTTAAGCGTCCTTGCCGACGCGCTCTTAGAGCTGCCGCTTGCTGCCCTGCAGCGCGCGCTCGGCGCCGCCTTGGCATCGGTGACGCACAATCACCCGCGCCTGTTCGAGAGGCTCGAAGGCTATTGGGGTGCGCGTTTCGTCATCGACCCCGTTGATCTGCCGATCGTCTTCCTGCTCTGTCCCGACCCCACGGCGCCGCGGCTGACGGCCGCTTGGTCGCGCGAGGGGCAGAATCCGACGGCCGTCATCGGCGGGCGAATGCTGCGCCTCATCGATCTGCTGGAAGGCGAGCTCGACGGCGATGCGCTGTTCTTTTCGCGCGACATCGAGATCGAAGGCGACACCGGCGCCGTGCTCGCCCTGCGCAACGCCATCGAGAGCGAGGAGATCGTGCTGTTCAGAGAGTTTGCGGAGGCGCTCGGTCCCTTCGGGGCGCCGGTTCGGCTCATCGGCGAACGCGGGCCCGACGCGGTCGCGGCGGCGCGCGGCGTTCTCAATCGGCTGACGGCGCTTCTGCTGGGCGCCAACCATCGCCCGGAGGAAACGACATGACGGCGCGGACATTGGAGCTCGTCTGCCCGGCCGGCACGCCGGCATCGCTCAAGGCCGCGATCGGGGCCGGCGCCGATGCCGTCTATCTGGGTCTTGCCGACGAAACCAATGCGCGCAACTTCCCGGGTCTCAATTTCTCGACGCGGGATTTCCGCGAGGCCATCGCCCACGCCCATGGCGAGGGAGTGAAGGTGTTGCTCGCCGTCAACACCTTTCCGCGCGCGGGAAATGTCGGGCCATGGCACCATGCGGTCGATCTGGCGGCCGAAGAAGGCGCCGACGCGGTCATTATCGCCGATATCGGGCTTGCCGCCTACGCGGCCCGGACGCATCCCGATCTCAGGCTTCATCTTTCCGTTCAGGCCTCCGCCTCGACGGCCGATGCCATCGGCTATTTCGTCGAGCGTTTCGGCGTCAAGCGCGTGGTGCTGCCGCGGGTGCTGACGCTGCCCGACATTGCCGCGCTCAACCGCGCCATCCCGTGCGAGAGCGAGGTGTTCGTATTCGGCGGCCTGTGCGTGATGGCCGAGGGGCGCTGCGCCCTCTCCTCTTACGCAACCGGCAAGTCGCCTAACATGAACGGGGTGTGCTCGCCGCCCAGTCACGCCATCTATGAGCGCGAAGGAGATACCCTCACCTCCAAGCTCGGCGACTTCACCATCAACCGCTTCGGCGCCGACGAGGATGCCGGCTATCCGACCCTGTGCAAGGGCCGCTTCACCGTCAAGGACAAGACGGGCTACGTGTTCGAGGAGCCGGTGAGCCTGAACGCGCTCGACCATTTGGGCGAGCTGATCGACGCCGGGGTGGCGGCGCTGAAGATCGAGGGGCGGCAGCGCGGGCGCGCCTATATCGCCGAGGTGGTGGCGAAGGTGCGCGCCGCGGTCGATGCGGCGGCGGCGGGGGGGAGAGTCGATGCCGGTGGGCTTGCCAATTTGAGCGAGGGCGGGCGCCAGACGGCCGGCGCCTATCGCAAGACATGGCGGTAAGGGGAAGGGAAACGATGGAGGGGCAGGAGCAGCTTACCCTCGGCCCGGCGCTGTTCAACTGGCCGGCGGAGCGCTGGCGCGATTTCTACTTTACTATCGCCGACGAGGCGCCGGTCGACCGCGTCTATCTCGGCGAAGTGGTGTGCTCCAAACGGGCGCCATTCTACGCGGCGGTGCTGCCGGAGGTGGCCGCGCGGCTGGAAGCGGGCGGAAAGCAGGTGGTGTTCTCGACCCTGGCGCTGATCACCAATGCGCGCGAGGCCCAGGCCGCACGCGATCTGTGCGGCGACGAAACGCTGCCGGTCGAGGCCAACGATCCGTCCGCGCTCGCATATCTGCGCGGCCGCGCGCATGTCGTCGGCCCCTATGTCAATGTCTATAACGAGGACACGCTCCTCTATCTCGCCGGCGAAGGGGCGCGCCGGGTGTGCCTTCCGGTCGAGTTGCCGGCAACCTCGCTTGCCGCGCTCGGCAAGGCGGCGCGGGGCCATGTCGAGCTGGAAGTGCAGGTTTTCGGGCGTTTGCCGCTGGCGCTGTCGGCGCGCTGCTATCACGCCCGCGCGCACGGGCTGCACAAGGACAATTGCCAATTCGTCTGCGCCGAGGACCCGGACGGACTGGCGCTGCGTACCCTGAGCGACCAGCCGTTCCTGGCCGTCAACGGCATCCAGACGCTGTCGCACGCCTATGTCAATCTGATCGACGAGCTAGGCGCACTTCAGGACATGGGCATCGCGGCCTTTCGGCTGTCGCCGCAGAATTGCGGAATGGTTGATGTCGCGGAGACTTTCCGCGCCGTCGTCGATGGACGCATCGACGCGACGGAGGCAACTCGGCGGCTTTCCCGCATCGCGCCCGAAGCGCGCTTTTCAAAAAGCTTTTTCGAGGGCGAAGCACAGCGCGCCTAGAGCGGTTCATGGTTATAGGGAACCATTTGACCGGGATGATTTTGCGCCGTGGCCAGGCGCGGCTCGCCGGGCGATGCGGTGCATCGGCCAACAGCCGCAACACCGCCACGGCGCAAAAGAACCCGGCCTTCGGT
>JAUYJB010000061.1 GCA_030688605.1 Hyphomicrobiales bacterium | reverse complement strand
CGGGCTTGGCGGGCGCCGGCGCGCCGGCGGCCGGGGCGCGGGCGACGCGGACGCGCAGGCCCTCATGCTCGATCTCGATCTCGGAAAGTCCCGTCTCGGTCAACAGCGCGGAAAGCTCGCGGATCAGGCCCTTGTCGATCGAGTGGGAGGGTTTGGTCATCGAACGGGCGCGCCGTCAGAATGGTTCAATCTCATACTAACTCGCTCTAGGCCGAGGAGGGCTCTTCTTGGTGTCCGGGCTTCACCGATTGCGTGACGATCGCGTGAAGGGCTTCGAGCGCCAATTCATACCCCTTTGGACCGAAACCGCAAATGATTCCCCGTGCCAGGGGAGAGACATAGGAGTGGTGACGAAACGGCTCGCGGGCGAAGATGTTCGACAGATGCACCTCGATGACCGGCGTGTTCACCGCCTTCAGCGCGTCGTGCACCGCAACCGAGGTGTGGGTGTAGGCGCCGGCGTTGAGCACGATGCCGCAGGCGGCACGGCCCGCCTCGTGGATCCACTCGACGAGCTCGCCCTCGTGGTTGGTCTGCCGGAACTCCGCCGACAGGCCGAGCGCGGCGGCCTTGGCGCGGGTCAGCCGCTCGATGTCGGCAAGGGTGGTCTTGCCGTAGACGGCGGTCTCGCGCTGGCCGAGCAGGTTGAGATTGGGTCCGTTGAGGACGAAGACCGGCTTGTCCATGTGGCTTGCCTTGCTCTGGTGGCGGCCGTCATATCGGGCCGTGCCGCAACTGGCAAGCGCAGGAAAGCCTAATTGCTGGCTTGGCTCGCCTTGGCGCGGACCGCGGCCACCTTTTCGGCCAAACCTTGAAAGCCGATGGCGCCGGGAATCACTTCCTCGCCGACGACATAACCGGGGGTGCCGTTGACGCCGAGCCGGGCGGCGAGCTGCTGCGCGTCCCCGAGCATCCGATTGACCTCGGGGAGGGCTGCACCCGCTTTCAGCTTCTCCACGTCAAGGCCGAGATCGGCCGCGACCTGCAGGGCGCGCTCGCCGTCGACCTGACCGCGGCTTGAGAGCAGCGTGCGGTGGAATTCGAGATACTTGTCGCGCGCCTCTTTCAGCACGGCGAGCGAAACCTTCGCCGCCTCGACCGAGCCGGGGCTCAAAATCGGGAATTCCTTGAGTACGAAGCGCAACTGCGAATCGGACTCGATGAGGCTGTTCATGTCGGCAAGCGCGCGGCGGCAGTAGCCGCAATTATAGTCGAAGAACTCGACCACGGTGACGTCGCCGTCCGGATTTCCGGCGACGAAGTCGGCCGGCGAGCGGAACACCTCGTCGGCGGATTCGGCGAGCGCCTGCTTTTGCCGTTCGGCCTGGGCGGATTCCTCGCGGTCCTGCAGGGCGATGAAGGCATCGCGGACGATTTCCGGGTTGGCCATCAAGGCGTCGCGGACGAGCGCCTCGCGGTCGGCCATGTCGAGGCCGCCGGCGAACCGCAGCGCAAGCCCGGCGCCAAGCGCGCCGGCAAGGAGCCCGACGAGGAGGCAGCCGAGGATCAGTGCGGCGGCGACGTTTTTGGAAATCGTCATGGGGCGGTTCCTGTTTCTCAGCGACAGATAAATTCTAACTCATTATCATTATGGATGAATTACCGCGCACGAGAAATGAATTACCGCGCATTGTCTCGACAAAATCACGTGATCATTGGGGCGGCTTGAAGCTGATGATGTCGTCGGCTTGCAGCCACAGGGGGCTGCCCATGGGCGCGCGGTGCTGGACGCGGGCGGCGAACTTCTTGGCCAACTCGAAGTCGCCGGCAACGAAATTGGCGCGCGCCGAGACCATGTCGGCGCGGACGATGTCACCCTTCTGGCCATAGGCGATGGCGAGCTGGCGCAGGCCGCCGATGGCCTCGGGCTCGCGGTCGGTGGCCTGCTTCAATTCGCCGATCGCGGTATCGAGATTGGCGCGGTCGCCGGTGGCGAGTAGCGCTTGGCCGTAGAGCATGCGGATCAGCCCCGCCGACGGCGCCAGCGAGACCGCCTTCTTGAGCGGTGCGACCGCCTCGCGGGGCTGCCCCGTCTCGAGCAGCGCCTGCCCCTTCAGTTCCCAGAAATAGGGATAATCCGGCATTGCCGCGATCAGCCCGTCCATCTCGGCGACCGCGCCGCGCAGGTCGGCGCCGAGATAGCGCTGGATGGCGCGGGCATAGCGGGCCGGCAGACTGTTGTCGCCTCCCGGATAGCGCCGCGTCACCGTGTCCGGCCGCTCCAGATAGGCCGACAGCTTGGCGCGCACGAGATCGTGGCGAAGCTGCAATTGCTGCGGATCCTTGCGGTTCGCATAGGGGTCCCTGCGGGCGGCGTCCTCGAGTGCGGAAAGCCGCTCGCGCGGCATCGGGTGGCTCTGCAGATAGGGATCGGCGAATCGGGCGGTGAGCAGCGCCTGCTCGGCGAAGCGGCGGAAGGTCTGCACCATGCCCTGCACCGACTGGCCGGTGGCGGCAAGAAAGCGCACCGCCGCCCGGTCGGCAGCCGATTCGTCGACGCGCCGCGCGGCCAGCAACTGGTGCAGAATCGCATTCTGTCCGCCCATCATGACCGCTTGGCCGGCTTGGCCGCCCCCCGCGGCGAAAGCACCGATCCCGGCCAGCAGGGCGATGATCGATGCGGTCTGCAGGCGCGAGACCTCCTCCTGCAGCCGCGCCAGGTGGCCGCCGGCGATGTGCCCGGTCTCGTGGGCGATGACGCCGATCAGCTCGTTCGGCGTATCGGTCTGCATCAGCGTGCCGGTGTTGATGAACATGCGCTGGCCGTCGGCGACGAAGGCATTAAAAACGGGGTCGTTGATGAGGTAGATGTGCACTGACGAGGAGGTGACGCCGGCGGCCCTGAAGATCGGCGTCGCATACTCGCGGATCAGGGTCTCGGTCTCCGCGTCGCGGATCAGCGGTAGCGGCTTGCCGTCCTGCGCCGCCGCGACGGCCGCCTGCACGCCGATGACCCCGGCGAGCGCCAGCCGGGCAAGACCGCGCCCAAGCCCGGCAAGGTTATTGGCGCCGCGCCATGGCCGCGCTCCATGGCCCGCGGGGGCCGGTGTCAAGGTCTGCAAATTCATGCTAGTTGAGCCTTCACTGCCCGGGTCGGCGGAAACTTAGGGCCTCGCCCGGACCCGGTCAATGTGGCGGCGCACGCTGCCGCGCGAATGCGGCAGCAGCAAGGCGACGAAAGGGGACCCATCGCCATGAACAGGCCGACCGGGCAGCGCCTGAAGCCGTCGCGGCGCAGCGAGGTTGCCTCCTTCATCGCCATGGACGTGCTTGGCGAGGCCAACCGGCTGGAGGCGGAAGGAAGGCGGATCCTGCATCTGGAGGTCGGCCAGCCGGGCACGCCGGCGCCAAGGATGGTGCGCGAGCGGGCGCGCCGGGCGCTCGACGTGGAACGGCTCGGCTATACCGATGCGTTGGGAATCCCGCTTTTGCGGGCACGCATCTCGCGCCACTATGCGGAGACCTATGGGCTCGACGTGCCGAGCGAGCGCATTGCCGTGACCACCGGCTCGTCGGGCGGCTTCATCCTGTCGTTTCTCGCCGGTTTCGACGTAGGGGCGCGGGTGGCGATGCCGACGCCGGGCTATCCGGCCTACCGCAATATCCTGACCACGCTCGGACTCGAAACCGTGCCGCTCCGGGTCGGCGAGGCGACACGTTGGGCGCCGACGCCGGCGATGATCCACGCACAGCAGAAAAAGGGGCCGATCGACGGCCTCCTGGTGGCGAGCCCCGCCAATCCGACCGGCACCATGCTCACCACCGCGGTGCTCGAAGAGGTGGTCGAGCTGTGCGCCGGGGAGGGCATCTGGTTCATTTCCGACGAGATCTATCACGGCCTGACGTACGATCGGCCGGCCGAGACGGCGCTGAGATTTTCCGACGACGTCATCGTCATCAACTCGTTTTCGAAATATTATTCGATGACCGGCTGGCGAGTCGGCTGGATGGTGCTTCCCGAGCGGCTGGTGCGGCCTGTCGAGCGGTTGGCGCAGAACCTTTTCATCTCCGTGCCGGCCCTATCGCAGCTTGCCGCCGTCGCCGCCTTCGAGGCCACCGAGGAATTGGAGGCGAACCGCGCGGCTTACGCGAAAAACCGCGATTTCCTGCTGCGCGCGCTGCCCGAAGTCGGGCTCGGCGACTTCCTGCCCATGGACGGCGCCTTCTACGCCTATGTCGACGTCAGCCGCCACACCAACGATTCCATGGACTTCGCCAAACGGCTTCTGCGCGAGACCGGCGTCGCGGTGACGCCGGGGCTCGACTTCGATCCCGAGAACGGCAACCGCTACGTGCGGCTCTCCTTCGCCGGCCCGCCGGAGGATATCGAAGAGGCGGTAAGGCGCATCGGCGAATGGCTCCAGCGGTTCGGCCTCCGCGCTTGACCTAGCCCTGCGACTCTTCGGAGCCGGCGACGCGCTTGCGCCACCAGCCCTGGCGCGGCGGAGCGGCCGGCTCAGGCTGCAGCGCCGGCTGCGGGACCCGGGCAAGCGTTTCCGCGGCCGCGGCCGGAGGCGAGGGAGCCTCATCCGCGATGCGGTCAAAGCCATCCAGGCCGGGCGGTTCCGGCGTGCTTGCCACGGCGGCCGCCTCCGGCGCCGCATCGGCAGCAACCGGTTCCGGCTTTGCCGTCTTGCGCTTGCGCCGCGACCGCTTGGGTTTGGTCTCGGATTTTGGCTCTGGTTCGGCCTCTGGCTTCGCTTGCGCCTTCGCGCCGTCCTCTTTCGGAGCCTCGTCTTGCGCCGGCGCCTCGGCCGGGGCTAGGGCTTCCGCGGCCATCTCCGCCGTCGCCGTCGCGCTGTCGCCGGTTTCTGCCGGGTGGCTCTCGCCAGCAGCTTCCCATTCCGACCTGCCGGCG
>JAUYJB010000060.1 GCA_030688605.1 Hyphomicrobiales bacterium | reverse complement strand
GGTGGCCTGCGTCAAGTCCGGCAGGTTGCCTAGCCCGTCCGCGATGCTCTCGAAATAGCTGTCCGCCCCGTCCACCCGCAGCGTCCGCGTGTCCGGATTGGTCGGGTCGTAGACCGCCGTCCAGCCGTCCGCCGTGGCGAGATCGAGGATTTGTTCCCAAGCGGCGGGTGGCTCGGGGGACGTGAACTCCCCGATCTTCGGCCCGCTCTTCGGTCTCCACGTTGCCATAGCGCCTCCGATGGACATGGCTAAGCCTCGCCGTGGGTCAGCGCCGTCACCTTGATGTTGCCGGTGGCGCTGGTCTGCACCTGGAGCTTCTTGCCGGCGACCGGCAGCTTCATCTTGCCGCGTGGTGTGAACTGCTGCGCGGTCCCCGCCGCCATGTAGAGCGCCAGCATGACGGTGCCGGAGGTCTCCTCCTTCACCGTCACCAGCAGGTCCGTATCGACGCTGAGGAAAAGATCATCGAGGACGATCTTCTCGCCCGATGCCGGTGCTGCGCTGATGTCAGCGGGTGTGGCGCTGGCGTCGGCGGACGCGAGCACCGTGCGCACCGTAATGTCTTGGGCGCCGGCATCCGTAACCGCACCTATCACCGTCAAACCGGCGCCAGATATTTTATTAATTGACATGGTTTCTGTTCCTTATCTGCAAAGCCGATCGAACGTTTTGATCTGGTCGGCCAGCCACCTCTTGACCGCGGGGGAAGCCTTCTGGAAGTCCCGCGGCGCCTGTTGCAGCTTCGCCTCCATGACGGCGCAGTAGCTGTCCGGCGAACTCGTGTCCGGCGGCGCCGAGCAGAGCAGCCCGGTCCCGAGGATCATCACGACGCAGAACCCGCTCATTACGCTCTTTCGCTGAAAAACTTGTCGAGCACGCCATCGACTTCCTCGTCCGACATTTCGGCGATCTGCGCCGTCACTTCGCCGGCGAGGCCGAGGGCGCGGCTCAAGGCCGCCATCTGCCTGGTGACGACCCGCGCCTCGCCCGCCTGTAAAAGCTGCTCGTTTCTAAGGAAACCCGCGGCCTTTACGGCGAACGAAAGCGCGAGCCGTACGATAGCCAGCCAGACTGCAAGCGGGATGCCCACGCTACGCCACGGGGGCCTCGACGCCCTTCTTGTTCCAGTACCACCACCAGATGAATGCGCCGACATTCAGGATGCCGCCGGCAAATCCCTGGAAGACTTCGCCGTTAACCACGGCGTCGCCGAAGACGTAACCGCCGATGGCGAAGATGAGAATGCGCAGCACTTGCTGTATGCTGTCCCAAGTAATAGCCATTTCAAAAGGTTCCTTTTCGTTACCGTTCGAGCAAAAGCTTGAGGTTGAGGGCTATGGCGCCGCGAAAGTGCCACAGTTGGTATGCCGCGGCGGCGAGCGCCGCCGTCGCGATAAACGAGCCGAGGCCGTACAGAAGCGGCTCGGGACCGGCCAGGCCGCCGATAGCGCCGCCCGCTACGGCCAGGCCGCCTATGGCGCGGCCGGCGCGCTGTTCCGAAATCCTGCGGTCCAGGGTTGCCATCGTTGCCGGGCCAACCTTACCGTCGACAACAAGGCCGTTGACGGCCTGGAAGTTGCGCACGGTCGAGGTCACCGAATACGGATATTCGGCGTCGCTTTCCCGGACGGTGGGCGTGTAGCCGACCTTCTCGAACTTCGGCATGTGCTCGTCCGGCCCCGCGGCGGAAGCAGGGGCGTAGCGGCCACGGAAGATCAAAGTCCGCTCGGCCAGGCGCCGGTTAACAAGGCCCTTGACGCGCTTGCCGCCGGCGTTCACCCATTGCATGAGGGAGACTTTCGCCTCGCCGACACGGCCGGTCTTGAGCAGCGTCACCCACGACGCGCCGTCGATCTTGCCGGTGTTGAAGTCGAACGACACGGCGCCGTCGAACACGTGCTGCTTGACCCACCCGAGCACGCGCTGGACGCGGCCCTCGTATTTCGGCAGGTCGTTGCGCAGGAGATCGAACGCCCGCTGACGGGTAATCGTCATGCCGGCCTTCGGCTTCGGCTCGCCGGCCGCCGCCGTATGGCCGACGCCGATCGTCCAGACCCCGGCAACGTCCCGGTATGCGCGGGTGACGACGCCCTCGTGATCGGCGATGAACCGAACGCCCGCTTCGCTCGTCTTCATAGACTTTCTCCATCTCCCCGCCACCGGCCAGGGCATTTAGAATAACACACCGCGGTTAGAATTTCAAACCGCTTTAGTTAGCGGTCGCCTTGGTGTCGTCGAGCCGGACAAGGAGATCGTTGAAACCGTCCTCCATTTCAATCTCGCCGATCGAGACGGCCAGGTTCTCGTAGCCTTCCGCCTCGGCGTAGTCCTCGGCCTCGCGCCAGGTGCGGGCGTGGAAGTGCACCGACTTCGGATGCTTGCCGGGCCGCGGCTTTTCAGCTGCGAATTTCATTCGCTTTTTTCGATGATTTGAAAAGCGCGGCCGACGATTAGCGGAGGGCACTTCTTTCCGATCAGCCGCTTGAGCAAAGCGCCCTCCTCCGCTTTAATCTCGACGATCCCGCCGCTGGATATTTTGACCGCCAGATCGAAACGATCTTCTTTTTCGGTTACGCTGGCGGCAAAGTCCGCCTGCTCAGTGCCGAGCAGCACGGAGTAAGCGACAGTTTTCAGCGTCAGTTCGCCGTCGCCGTCCTTGATCGGCGCGCCGTCGATGTTCAGAATTGGCGCGCTGAAGTCGATTTTCATGGCTTTACTCGCTCCTATGCCGGCGTGTGTGCCGTGGTTCCATCGAGAGCCAGCCAGACCGCTCCCGCGGTGGCCCCGTTTGCGGTTACGATGGCAGCCGTCGTCGTATTGATAACGACCTTGCCTGAGAATTTGTTCGCTGTGTTAATGGCGTTGCCAATCGCTGCGAGCGCCGCCGTAGTCGAGCGCGGCACGGCTTGCAGCCTCCCCACGACATCGCTAACGCTGCCGGCCACAGCCAGTATGTTCCCGCCCGTGGCCTCGATGTCCCCGACGTTAACTTTAAGCTTGTTCGAGGGAATGGTGGTTTGCGTCGACGATATTTGCAGTTCGCTATTATTATTCAGAACAAAAGTATATCCCGGTAAAGTACTGGAATAGGTAATATAGGTTGAGTTCAGTGCCGCGCCGTTGTTGCCCGCGAACCACTGGTCGGAAGCCGCGGAGAAGGGGTCCGCGTTGAAATATATTCTTTGGTTTGCGGCCAGGGCTATGGCCGCCTGCGCCGTTTGGAAATCGGCACCGGCCAGATCGAGACCGACATTGGCGTCGGCGACAACCTGAAAGGCCGCGTCGATAGGGACGCCGCCTACAGCCGTGTTCTGCACTCTAAACCCGAGCCAGGGCGTTTCGTATCCGGCCGTGTTCGCTCCGGTACGCTCCATATCTAAAATGAAGCCAGGGGCGGCCACATTATCGTGGCCGGCATCGGCGAGGTGAAGCTCAATGCCGGCCACGTTCACGTTTTCGGTGTTGGCGTCCACCCGGCCTCCGAGGACCGAAAGAGCATTGTGCCCAAGCCAATTCGTTACCGAGGCCCAACCCGCGTGCCTGGTGATCCCCAACGCTGCCGAATAGGCAGGTGCGTCGCCGTATCCGCTGTGGAGCTTGTAGACACGAATGGTCGGGGCGGTTGTCCGCCCGCCCCCGCTGCCGTCCAAATTCTGCTGGTACCCGGCGGCGTTCACGTGCTCGATATAGAGCGCCGTCAGTTCCGGGACGAACGTATAAACGGTCGGAGTGTCGGTGTAATCGCCGGAGGCGTTGACCTTCTTGAGCCAGAAATAAGGCTCGTCCTTGGTGCCGAAGTCGTACTGGAACCGGGGAAGATACTCGCTGGCATCATCCTTGTAAAAATCAATGCCTAGCCCAACGATGGGACGGGTGAGCGTCGGTGCGGTCGAGAGGCGATAGCCGCCAGTCGGAAAAAAGACGGGACCGGCGCCCGCCGCTTCCGCGAGATCGAGTGCGGCTTTATCGTCGGTGCCAGCGCCGGTGCCGGTACTATCCCCGACGGCGCCGAAGTCCTTGACGCTGACGATTTCCTCGACCTTCGAGCGCAGCGTGCGCGCCACGCCGCCCGTATGCGAGGGGGTGAAACTGTCCGCGAGTATTTCGGTCACGGTCTGGTCGGCCGTAGCGTTCGCCTCGATGCCGGCGAGCTTGGCGATATCGGCCGCGTCGGTGAACTTGTTGGCCGTCGCGCTGTCGTCGAGGTCGTCCGGGTCGAGCACCACGGCGCCGACTTCGCCATTGACCGACAAAACCTGATCGGTGTAGTCGAGCTTCAACCAGTTGGCGGCGTAGATCGTTGTCGATGCGTTGTCGGCGAGCGCCACAATGCGATCGTTGACGCTGAAAACAACCCCGTCCACGGTGCCGCCGGCCGATACGATCCAGCTTTCGCCGTTTTGTGCCGTGCCGCCGCCGGGGAACGTTCCCACCGAGGCGTCCCAGGAGCCCATCAGGATAACCGAAGCATCAAGCTCGTTGACCCGTGTTTCCATCGCGTCGAGATCGACGGCCTGAGTTACCGTCAGGTGCCCGACCTTGGCGCGCTCGGCGGCGGTCATGGCGACCTTCGCCGCGCCGTCGGCCATGTTGTCCATGTCGAAGGCGTCGCCGGCGACAGCCAGCGGGTCATAGGTTGCTTTCAGCATGTCGCCGACGCTCATGATGACGCCGGAACCCCACGCGCCGCCGCTCTTGGGGCCGTATATGCTCTTGGCGGCGGTGTCGATGTAGAAGTCGCCGTCGATGCCGATGCCCGCGGATGGGACGCCGGAGCCGCTGAACATAACCCGGCCGTCGCTGTAAATGATCCGGCCATCGTTGTCGTATACCAGCGCCCGGTTGGCGCGAGCGGCCGCCGTAAAGTCGAACGGATCGTCCTGCACGGCCCGGTCGGCAATCCCTTCGGCCTGCTGCATCATCAAGACAACGCGGTCGAGGGCCTTCTCAAGCTCGCTCGGGGGGACGTATTCGGTATCGCCCACGTCGACGGTCTGCGCCAGCGGCAGGTGGCGGACTATGCCGACCTTGATGCCGTCCGCCGGGGCCGTGTCGAATATGACGTTCGCACCCGCGTACTCGGCCAAAAGCTGCACGGTGTAGTTGGCGGGGTCGACAAGCTGCGGCAGCGTGTCCGTCGCCGGGTCGAACGTAAAAACGCTCAACTCGCTCGTGGCAAAGACGGGCTTGTCGAACGTGAAGTTCTCGGTAACGTCATCGCCTACGGCGGTCACGAACTCGGGGGCTGCTGCGACTGTCACGATTTTTCTCCAGTGGTCATATTATCGTACCATGTTCGACACGTCGGGTAAACGGGAAGGAGCGATCTGGCCCGGCCGCCACCAGTACCCCTGACCGGTCTGGCGCTTGAGCCGGCTTTCAGCACGGCGGAAAGACCGCTCGGCCTTCGGATCGGCCTGGCGCATCAATTGATCCCACATCGTGCTTTGCAAGGCGGCGCGCAGATACCAGATATTCGTTCCCGGCGTCCAATTCTGAGCGAACCTGACCATCTCCCTCCGCAGGTTGGTGTCCTTGCCCTGCACGGCTTCCATGAGATTGCCGGTCGTCAGGTTGTTAATGTCGGTAAAAAGCCGAGCGGGAGGGCCGGCCAGCGTCCCCCCGAGGCCCTGGCCGAAACGGTTGAGGTCGCTAAACAGGAAGTCCCCAAGCAGGGACGCTCCGCCACCCGTAAGCGCGGCCCGAAGCCAGAAGTTCGGGTCGTCCACGGGCGCCGGGTCGCGGCGCTTCAATACCTCGCGCATCTGCACGGTGAAGGCGCCCATCAGCGTCATCCCCAAAAAGAGCGCCGAAAGGTACGACAGGCGCCCTTTTATCGTGGCCCGCGACAGGCCGTGCCGGATATGGGTGTTGAACAGCGTCACCGGAAAGTTTTTGAACAGCGAAACCGACCGCATTATCGAACCGGCGAGAGTGCCGGGGCGGGTGGTCGATTGCAGGGTCATCGTCGCGCCGATCGAGGCTTCGATCGTCGACATTTTTCCCTCGTCGATAATCATCGCCATGAACTTGTCGGCGAGCTCTTGCGCCCTGGCCCCCGGCAACCCGCTGTGCGCGAGGATGTCGTCGGGCCGCAGGAAGCGGTGGCCGCCCTCGGTGATATGCACCGGCACGGCGCGCATGGCGTCCCAATCGGCGGCCTTGATGTTGTATTCCTCGAAAACGCGCTTCAACGGTACGTCGTCGAAACTCTTTCCTGCCCAATCGGCCATCGCCCCCATGAACTCGGCGGCCGTGGAAAAGCGCGACCATTGGGTGTGCGGCGACAGCAGCGAGGCACGCAGCACCACGTCGGCGACGCGCTTCGTAACCGCCGGACTGAGCATCTCAAAGCCCGAGAGCCGCGACCGGGCCATGCCGAACCGCGTTGCGTGCTCGTTGATGAAGCCGGCGCGCATCATGGAGGCGCGGTCGACGGCGTTGTTGGGGTTCATAAAACGGAAATACCAGCCCAGCGACTTCCACAGCGGCAGCCCCGCCAGGTTGCGGCGCAGGGCCTTCGTAAAGAAATCGCCCGGCATCGCCGCGAGCCACGAGGAGCCGAGCAAGGCCGAAGCCGAGATATCGCGCGCGCCCCCGACGGCCATCGCCAGCTTGGACGCGAGACCGTCTTCGGGTCCGCGGGTCTGCCCCGTCACGGCAGCATAGGCGTCCTTCAAGAAAACGTGCGCGGCCTCGGCCTCGGTTTTATAGCTCGACGTTACGCCGTGGATTTTCGGCGGCTTGCTGCCCGCCGCAATGTCGGCGTCGGCCGCGATCTTGCGCGCAAAGCCTCCAATCTGTTCGATCATGGTAACGGGGCTTGGACCGAAGGTCTGGAGCATCGCGATCCGATGCCCCATATTGTCCAGGTGCCCGATCATCGTCTCGAAGACGCCGCCGTCGCTGTACTTCTTGTGCATCTCAAGCCAGGCGCCGCTCGATTTCCAGAACAAGGTCCGATGCTTGTCCAGCGTGTTGCCCATAGCGGCGCCGCGCTTGGCGGCTTCGCCGGGTTTGATGCGCACGTCGCCGCCGGTCTTGAGGGTGCGGTACGCTTCGGAGAGGAACCGGCCGCGATCCCCCGGCGCGATGCGGCTGCCGTCCGGCCAGCGCGTCCGCTGCCAATCGAGGCTGCGGGCAGCATCGGCCGTCCATACGTCCTCGCCGGCCTTGTAAAGCTTCGCCCGGCTGGTGCGCTGCGGCAGCAGAAAATCTTCGAGTTTCGCCAAGCTGCCACCCGCGCGGTTGAAGTCCCGCACGCCGCCGTCCGTGGCGTCGATCCAGCCTTTCGCGAACTCGACCGCCGACAGATCGCCCGTGGATTTGCCGGCCGCCTCGCCGAAATGGGCGCGGTACATCTCGTGCACGATGTTGTCCAAACCGGCCTTCGGATACACCAGCCCCGCTTTCTTCGGGCTGTGTTTCTCGATGAAACCGGCGAGCGACTTCTGCAATCGGCCGATTTCGAGGTCGCGGCGCGTGGCGTAATTCAGGATGCCCGGCGACGATCCCGGCCACTGCTCGATCAGGGCGTGGGCGTTGGCTTTCAGCTTCTTGGCGCCGCCGGCTTTCAGCATCTTCCAGGTTTCGACCGACTTGCGCACATGCGCGAACCGCCGCTTCCTGGCCTCCGCCTTCTCGAGCTCGATAGCCTTGGTTGCCTGGTCAGCCGCCAGGTCCTGCGCGGAGCGCGGATCGAGGCCATCCTCCAAGTGCTCCTTGTAGAGCGCCTCATAGCGGGCGCGGGCCTCGTCGGCCTTCTTGCCCTTGATCTTCTTGGCTTCGAGAGCGCGTTCTATGCAGGCTGCCCAACTCACAAAAGGCACTCCTTCATCTGCTTGACCAGCGCATCGTCGTCGGCCAGATCATCGAGCACGTCCTTGACGGTCATGCGGGCGAACGAGGGGTTGGCCGGGTCGTCGCTCAAGGGCATCAGCAACTCCATATTCGGATCGACCGGCTCATCGAGACCGATGTCGACCAGTTCGCGCTCGCCATCGGGCGACAGCACGCGCTCGGCGGTCGGCGGGGGCTGGTCGTCGAGCGCCTTCCGCGCCTCGTCCATTATTTCCGCGTATTCCCGATCCGGGATAGCCTGCAAGGCCGACGGCTCAGACTGCGCTGGCGTCCGCAAATCGCGCATGACTTGACGCCGGTCTATGTCCCGCGATACGGGCGCGGGCACCTGCTGGCGCGCGTTCTGAATGACCTGCGCCCGCTGCGCCCGAAGATCGGAGGCGACCTGCTCGGCACCGGCGGCCCTGGCCCGCGCGGTTTCTGCGGCGCCGGCCTTCCCGATTGTCGCCCGCAAGCCGGCCCGCTCGGCTTCAAGGGCCTTGACACGCTGCTTGCGCTTCTGAGCGCCGATCTTCCGGTTGGCCTGTACTTCGTCGATCTGCGCCGCTACCGCTTCGACCTCCCGCCGCAGCGCCTCGACGTTCTTTGCCGGATCGACGGCTTGCTTCGCCGTCTCTATCTCTTGCCGCAGATCGGCCGCCTGCTTGTCGGCCACCTCGATCTTCCGGTTAAGCTCCTCGATCCGCACGCCGGCCTTGCCGACAAGACGCCCGATGGCCGGGTCGCCAGGGGCGGCTTTCGAGAGCACGTCTTGCAGCGCAACCGGACTGGCGCCGGCGAACATGGCGTCCGCGTCGCGGGAAACGAGCGCGGTGCGCGAAACGGTCGACGGCAGATCGGCCAAGGTCGTGGGCGGGGGCTCGAAACCGTTGTCGTAACGGGCGATCGTGCGGGCAAGCTCATCGTTATGAATGCCCTTGGCTACGCGGCTCTGCCCAAGCGGCGCTTCGCCGCGTATCTCCCCCGCCTCCTGTGCCACGCGCGCCGCTCGAATGGTGGGGGCCCCGCGTTTGATCTTGCCGGCCAGGGCGCGACCGCCTTTCATCAGGGTCTCGCCGGCGCCCCGGAAAGTGGCCCCGCCAACACCGGCAAAACCAATGCGCATCAGCGCCTCGCCCGGCCCGTTAGGCAGGCCGAGCAGCTTCCGGTTCTCCTGCACGCCGAGCAGTTGGTCCAGTCCCTCGATACCGGCGTTGATGCCGGCGTCGGCCGCCATGCGCGCCGCAAGGGTCTTGAGAACCCCGCCGGCGCCAACCGCGACCGTGGCGACGTTGAACGGGTCGCGGCGGGGCGTGAACATGCCGGCCATTCCGCCAGCAAAACCACCGAGGGTACCCGCCGTACCGGACAGGGCGGCGGCTTTGCCGAAGCGCTCGTGGGCGGCTTGCGACTTCTCGCGCACTTCTCCCCACATTTCGTCGTAGCTCTTGATGTCCGGGTGCTCGCGCCTGATTTGGGCCATACGCGCGAAGCGGCTGCCCATCTCGTCGATGCTTGTCTGGTCTTCCGCGCTCGGTATCTCGTCCTGGTACATCCGCGCCAAGGCCATGAACCTGTCGCGGCGCAGGGGGTTCAGCCGCTCGCCCGTCCGCTCATAAATCTTATCGAGTTCGGCGCGCTCGATGTCCTCGAAAGCGGCCTCCAGGCCATACATGCTTTCGTTGCGAATGCTGTCCTCGTAAGCGGTCGAGAAGGCTTCCGAAAAGGTCGTGCGCGCGCCAGCCGAGCCTTTCGGGCTCGGGCCGAACTCGTCCTCGCCCTGCCGCGCCAGATCGTCGAAGGTGGGCTTGCTGAAAAACGGAGCGGTCATTGCGCCCCCGATCCGAAATAGGTGCCGCCGAAACCGATGGCAGGCGCGCCGGAACTTTCGTCGCGGCCGAGCACGTCGCTGACGGCGGACTTATCGACCTGGAAAAAGTATAGGCTGTTCGGCCCGTCTGGGTTCAGCAAGGGCTCGCCGTCGGCCATGACGATGCTATAGGTGCCGGCGCCGACGGCGCGGAATTTGCCCTCGCGCGATATCTCGTCCGGCGCGGCCACGGCGCCGTCGCCGTACCGCGGCGCCCCGCCGCCGACCGAAAAACGCACCAGATCGAGCGGCGTGAGCGCGTCGAGCATGTTGTCGAACTCGTCCTCGGAGACGCCGGGCGGGAGCACGGTCGGCTCGCCATTGATTTCGGCCAGGCCCCCCTCCCGCTGGCCCGGCGCGGCGCCGAGCACGTCGCGCACCGCCTGGTTGTAAGCATCCTGGTCGAAATTCGCCACGCCCCCGAGGCCGGCGCGCTGCACGTAGAGCGCGTCCGCGGCCAGACGCGCGCCGTAAGCGGCAGCCGGCGATTGGTCGAGAGCGCCGCCCACGATCCCGGCAAACGAGGAAGCCGTGTTGGTGCCGGCGTTCGTGTCGTGAAGCGCGGCCTTGACATCCGGGTTGTCCTGGAGTTTCTGCGCGCCGCGCAAAATCTCGCGCGCCGTCTCCGGCTGCGCTTCGGACAATCCGCCGGCGAAGCCGAACAACGGAGCCTTTTCATTGATCTGCTCGAAAGCCGATTTCGCCCCGGACCCCATCGAGGCCACGTTCGCCAGCAGCGACAGCTTGTCCTCTATCGAGCCGGTGTCCATCGCGTCCTTGAAATGGGACACTTCGTCGGGCCGGAAAGGCGCCGCAGCGGCGTCGAAATACTCGGCGGCGACCGACGCCTGCCTGGCCCGGACCTGGAACGATTGCGCGTCGCTCAGTTCCCCGAGGTCGGCGATACCGGCGTCGGACGCGACGCCCATTAGGTCGCCGCCGGCGATGCGCTTGCGGCGCTCGTCGAGCATGTCGCGGGCGGTCTTCGTGCGCACCCATCCGAGTTGCGAGGGCGCCCGGTCGAATTTGTCGGCCAGCAGATGGTAAACCTCCTCGACCGTCCGAGCCCTGCCGCGCGGCCCCTCCGCGTGCAGTCCCTTTTTATAGAAGATGGAACGGTTCGCCTTGGCCGCCTCTGGCATCAAGGCCGCGGCAGATTGATCCGGGTTGCTTTCGGCCGCCGCGATCAGCTTGGCCGCGCCCCCCGCGCCAGCAAAATGCGCGATGTAAAGCTCGGCCTCGGTCACGTCGCGGCCGAGCTTGTCAACCAGATATCTCTTGTTCTGAGCGGCGAACTCCGCGGCCATGTAAGAGGCGATCTCGGGGTCTTTGCGCAGCGCCAGCATTTCCTCTTTGCTGCTCCCTTCGAGATCAACGCCTACGCGCTCGGCGACCTTCGGGATCAGAGCCATCCAAGTACCAGCGACGAACTGGTAGGGACCTACCGCCGAACTCGTCGTCGCGGCGGCATTATCGTTGCCGCCGCTCTCCAAGCGCCGGGTAGCCAGGAGGTAATTAGACGACACGACGCCGCCGACAAAGGCGCTGGCGCGCGTCGCATTCTCCGCGATGTCCGGCGGCACGCTGGCGGCATCCCGCGTCTCGTCCGCGTAGGTCCGCAGATCGGTAGTGGAAAGCCGCTTGCCTTTCTGCCGGGTGTCGTATTCAACGCGAAGCCGCGCCCACCGCTCGGCCAAGGCGGTATCGGCCGCCTGCCGCACCTTTTCGGTCGTGGAAGCAATATCGGAGGGGTCGATGTCCGCTCCTTGCGTAATGCGGTCGCGGAGCCCGGTCACGTCCGCGGCGGCTTCGTCCTTCAATATCTTGCGCAGGGACTTCTCGGCTTGCCCGCTGACCAGCACGAGACTGCCGAATGCGTCCGCCCCCATGATTTCCTTCCACTTGCCGGCAGCCAGATCGGCGCGCACGGCGGCTATGTCGTCGGGGGTCTTGGCGGCGGTGAACAAAGCCTTAAATCGCGCCGACGCGGCGGCGTTTACGAAATCGCGCTTCAAACCGTCCCGGTCGTCGGCGGGGAGCCCCAGATTGTCGATCAGCGCGATACCCTGCTCGGTAGCCTCGTCGTATTGCGTCGGGTCCAAGAGAACCGTGTTGATGCTCGTGGCAAGCCCGTCGCGCACGTCCGCGGTCTGCTTTGCCGCCGACATCTTGGCTTCCGCGGAAGCGGCGCGCCCATCGAGCGTGGCCCGCAGGCCCGCCATGCCGACCTTGAAGCGGTCCCGCGCCTCGGCGGGCACGCTGCCCGCCGTCTTCGCCTCGTACTCGTCGAACGTCTTGACAAAATCGGTTTTCAGGCCCTCGCCGCCGGCGGGGGCGTTGGCTTCCGCGGAAATCAGTTGCTCGGTCATGTCCGACCGCGCCCGCGCCAGGGCGACATCAGCCGAAGTGTTGGCCTTGCGCTCCTGCCGGGCGCGCAGGTCGTCGGACATCCCAACCAGTTTGCCGCCGATGCCCTGCAACGCGCGGCCGATGCCGGCGCCGAACGCCTCGGGGCTGGCCCGCGTCCCAGGAAGGCTCGTAAGCGGACTGCGCTGTGCGCTGTAGACTGGTATATTGCCCATTACGCTGCCCTCAATATCGACCGGCCGGCACCGACTATGGCGCCAAACGCGCCGAGAACGCCGGCCGAAGACGCGCTTTTCGCTTCCATGCGGTCGAGTTGCGCCTGATCCTTGTAGCCTGCGACACGGACGCTCGTCTGATAACGGACGGTCGCCACGTCAAGCTCGGCCTGCGTCTCGGCATCCTCGAAGACCGTCAGCACGTCGCCCTCGAAGCCGAGGCCGGCGTCGCCGTAAGCGGCGCGCAGCCGGCCGAGGTTCATCTGATTGAGCCGGCGCTGGCGGTCGCCTTCCGCCGCGCCCTGACTGCGGGCAGCGAGGGCGTTGCGATCGTTGACGGCCGCGTTGTAATTCGCGGCGTCGGCTTGAGCCTTCGCCGACTGGAGCGCGCCCGCGGCCTGTATCAGCCCCCCGACTATCGCAAGCGCCATCATTGGCTAGGTTCCTTTACCAACGCATACAGAGCGAAGTCCCGGCCGTCGGGCGAGTACCGGCGCATCCGCGCCGCCTCAAGCTCGAAGCCGAGCAGTTCAAGAAACTTCCGGTCGCCGGGGCTGTCGCACGCGGCGGCCGCCTCGATCCGGCCGCCCGGCAGAAACGGCAGCCGGCCCTTGACGGTGCGCACTACCTCCAGCATGTGCGCGCCCGCGCGGCGCGAAAAGACCGCCCACGCGACGTAGTGATCGAGCCATTTCTTCTGCAAGCCGACGCAGCCGAGCACGGCCCCGTTCTTGACGCCGGTCCAGGCAAACGGCCCCTCCAGCGAAGCGGCCACGGCCGGCGTCAGAAACCGCCCGAACTGCGCCTGATGCGGGTCGATGTCGATCAGGTCGAGATGCTTGGCGCGATATGGAAGCACGAGGATCACCTAATGGTTCTCCGTATCGACGCGCGGCATCGTGGCGATCAGCGTGAACGGGTACGCCGTGTTATTTTCGATAATGAGCCCGCCGTCGCGGTCCCACCCGGACGGGTTCGGAAGGTCGCCGACCTCGCCGGAGAAAGGCTGCAAGGGTATCTGCACCGACTGGTCGATCGTGCGGTACTGAATTGGCGTAAAGGGCTGGTCGTCGGAAGTGCCGTACTTGCCACCGAGCGCGCGGTAGAGCCGCAGGGCGAGCCGGAACACGCGCTTCATGCGGCCCCTGGCCGTGCCATCCGCGGCGCCCGCCTCAAGCGGGAGCGTGTGCAGGCGCATCGTATACGGAAGGCCGACCGTGACCTTGGAACCGGGCGACGATAGGGTAATCGTACCGCCCGAAACGGCCTGCTGCGGTACCTCCGAGCCGTCGACCAGCACGCGAACGGTCTCCCCTTCCAGATGCCAAAGCCCGGAGATCGTGGATACCGGGTCGCCGTCGTAGGTAAGCGCGCTGTCGGAAAACACCGCGTCCTCGATCGCCGTGCTGTGCGAAAACGGGTCGCCGAAATACTCGATATAGCGCCGCGTCTGCCCGTCGATCGACCGGATGACCTGCACCCACAAATCCTCCGACGTGCCGTCCGGCGACGGGATTACGGCGATATCCTTGACCGCGACGATGTTGCCGCCGAGCGAGTGAAGGTGCCATGCAATGACGTTCTGCTCGCGCTCGTAGGTCATGCCGAGCAGCGACCCATCCAGCCGCACCGCCCAATAGATACTGAACGGGTGCGCCTGATACGCCGAGCGCTCTATGCCGGGCTCCAGCAGGTGATCGGCCATTATGCTCATGTCCGGGGCCAGAAAGCCGTCCTCGGCGAACACGTAGGCGAACTCGCGAACCCGCTTGCCGGCCCGCTGCACGAACAGCGTGGAGGTCGGAGTGCGCTGCGGCCTGACCTTCTTGCTGCCGTAATCGGTCGGCCAGGCGACTTCGATGTTGAGCGCCGAAAAAGGCTCGGTAGGCGTCGCTTTTTGCAGCACGGCCTCGCCGCCGGAAGTGCCGATGGCAAGTCCCTTCCGGGTCGGTTCAAGCCAGTGAACCTCGTTGACCTGACGCTCGATAAGCGGCAGGGCGAAGCCGCTGTCCGCGACGACCGTGCCTTCGTCTTCGGACGGAGAAAATTCGTCGTAAATGCCGCTCTTGCTGCCGACGATGTAGCGCCCGCCCGCGGCCAGCATGAGGCGATCGCCGTAGAAGGCCCCGCACGACGGCCACCCGGTCTCGTCGGAATACATGCCGAGGCGCCAGCGGCGGATCGGGGTCGTGCCCGGAAGGGCGTGCCCATACAGCTTAATCGTGACAATCGTCGAGGACGTGCGGGCGACAATCTTGGCCCATCTCCACTGCTGGTCCTCGCCGAGCAGCCGGATCGGCCGCCCCACGTCGGACGCCAGGAAACCCTGATCGTCGTTTATGCCCGTGACCGCGGATGCCGTCAGGTTGAACGCGGTCTGGGTGTCGCCCGCCTGGTGCATCGCGACCTCGGCAAACTGAGCCGAATTGGTGTCGCCCCCGTCATTTGCAAACCACTCGAACCGATACTTGGCAAAAGCCGTCTTGTTGGCAAACGCGAAATACCGCCGATCGCCGGGCGACCATCCGGTCTCGCCGTGACGCTCGTCGAGTATAACCCAGACCGCACCAGTCCACCCTTGCAGCGCCCACGAGGTAGGCGAGCGGCCAACCTGCGCGCCATTTTTAGTGGCCTGCACCCAATAGGCGTCGACGACTTTTGTAGAACCGTCGAAATCGTAGTCGATCCAACCCGCCTGACCGGCAGTGGTGTCGTAATTGGTGGTCCTGTCCTTGTCAAACACCAGGTAGGCGTCCGTCTCGCCGGTGTTCGCCGTGACGATGCCGCTCGGCGCCGTGTTGGATGTCATGATCGGCGTGACGTGGCCCGTCGTCGCCGGCGTCAGCGTGGTGCCGCCGGAAACGTCCTCGGTGAGATAGGGGCCGTCCTTGAACTCGTGAAGCTCGAACTCCCAATCGGTCGCGGCGTTCCTGACCAGGTGGCGGGTCCGGTAGCCCTCATGGAACAGATAGAGCACGTCCGCGCTCTCGATATAAGTCACATCGGCCAGGGCCGCGGCGGCGTAAGGGCAGGCAATCCGGTACACGCGGGCAACCGTAGGCGCCCCGGAGAAGACCGGCAGGCCGGTGCCGTCGAAGCCCGACAACTCGAACGTGTCGTCTGTCTTGTTCGCCACGATAAAGGGCCGGTTTGCGAACTCCGAATAGGGGCCGACATCGACGAACACGACCTGATCGCCGTTCGCGAAGCCGTGACCCGCTGACGTGACGACGGCGGGGTCGTCCTGCGTCACCGCCGTGACCGCCTTCGCCGCCTCCAGCACCAGGCCGCGGTTCGTAAAGAAACGCACCCAATCGCCGTTCATCTCGATCAGGTAGCCCTGGGTCGTGCTGAACTCGAACTCGAAGAACCAGGACGGCTTGGTCTCGTCGCACACCGGCACGACGAACCGCGAGCCGCCGCGCTTCGCGACCGGACCCTGCGTCAGCGGGATGGCGTTGCGGCACTCGCGCAGCGACAGCGCCGACTTCTGCAAGTCGACGCGGCCGTGCAGATACGGGGAGGTTTCGCCGTTGTTGAAGGCGGTCTGGATGGGTGCGGCGCGAGGCATGGGGGTCAGCGCCTCACAAGCACGAAATCGTCCTCGGGCGGCTTTTGGGCCGGCTGCTCGATCGAGTTGGTGAGCTTGGCCTGCGAAACGATACGGCCGTAATCCTTGTCGATGCTTTCCTTCTTGGCGGGGCTGGTCGTGATCTTCTCGGCCAGGTTAAGCGCCAGCGAGCAAGACAGGGCCGCCGTGAACAGCGGGTCGAACTCAGAGGCGTCCACGCCGGTCCTGACATAGACGCAATCCAGGGGCGCGGGCAGGTCCGACAGGATGAACTCGCCCTCCGGCAACAGATCGGCCTCCTGGCCCGCGTCGTCCGGCGCGGCCACGAGCCGGGCGAAATCGGCCGGCTTCCGGTACTTGTGGGCGTAACCGAACTCGGGGGCGTCGATCTCGGCCGCGATCTGCACCCGCGCCTTGGCGAACGTCCAGGCGTGGGCGCGAAGCTCGGCGTCGCGGACCAGCGGGTAGAGAAAACTGCACGTCGCGGCGATACCGGCCGGATCGGTAGTGAAAGGCGGGTCGATGCTGCTGACGCGCGCCTGGCCTAGTCTCAGCAAGGCCCAATTGCAAACGTCGACAGGTGCGGTCATCGACCCGCCTTCTCTTTAGCGTTGTACCGACCCCAAGGAAGGGATCAGTCTTTGACGTAAGCGATCCACCCCGAAAGCGTAGTGCCGGCGGGGATCGTGCCCCCGGCGACCTTCGCTTGAAGGGTAAAGCCGCTCTTGCTCTCGATCTCGATCTCCTCGACGCCATTGGTGCCGGTGCCCATATAGGCGCTGGTGGCACCGGAAACGTCGAGCCCATCGAGCACGAAGTCGACAGAAGCGTTAACAGCTTCGCCGTCGACCTTCGTATAGCCGGTATGCCCGACATCGAGCGTACGGGCCGCCCCGAACGCGGCTGCGACCAGCCGCGACAAAATCGGGACGATCCGAATGCGACCGTGCGGCATTTTGACGAGATCGACCGTCGAGGCCGCGTCGCCAGCGCCGACTTGCGTGAAGTCGAAGCGAGCGAAGCGAACCTTTCCGGTTAGATCGCTGACCTTGTTTTTGACCTCCGGCACCGCCTGCGTATTGGCGATCTGGTCGGAGACCTGTGTGGTGACTGTCATAGTTCAAGTCCTTTCGTGCGATGCCACGGTTATTCGGCGCAGAGGATTTGGAAAACCTTATCCTCGTTAACCCGCGTCGCGGCCCCGGAGAAGCTCATGTGAATTTGGGTCAGATAGTTCTTGTCGGCGCGGTCGCCGATGCGAGTAACCAACCCGTTCCACTGAGCAAAATGAATGCCGGACTTGACCCAGACAGGGCACTTGCGATCGGCGTTCGCGTCCACCTCGAAACCCTCGTTGTGAACGAACTTGAAGCCGAGGAAGGTGTCGATTTCGCCGTTGACCAGGGCCTTGACCGAGTTGTAGTCGGCGCTCGTGACCGTGGTGTTGGCGAGCAGGTCGTCCAACTGAACGGCCGTGACGCCGATATACGGCTGCTCGGCCTTGAGGTCGATATGCTTCTGGAGCATAAGCCTGCGGGCCTTGCGGAGCTTCTCGATAGTCAGGCCACGGTCGGCGCCGGTCGGCAGGTTGACTTCGACCGTGTTGTTCGTGTCGTAGACTGTGGGGGTGGCGCCGTTCTTGCCGGTCTGAGCCGACGCGAAGAAGGACGGGATGATGATATCGTCGATCTTCTTGCCATAGGCCAGGCGGCCGGCCTCGGCGTAGGGCGACAGCGGACTGTCGAGCATCTTAAGCTCGTCTTCCTTGTCGACCGGGATGGCGAGCACATAGTCCGTCGGGAAGACCCACCTTTGCTTGTGGATCAACTCGTCGAATTGCGTGTCGCTGTGCCGAGTGGTTTTCTCGGAGAACTCAACGTCACCGAACTGCTTGACGACCTGCGCGGCCTCGCCGCTGTAGGCGCCCATCGAGACGTAGGGCAGGAGAACCGGCCCCATACGCCGTAGCAACATTTCCACGTTGCTCGTGTAAGAGCGATGAAAATGTGCGGGAATTTCAAAGGGTTCCATGTGAACACCCCATATTCGTGTTGAACCGAAGTTGGCTCGGGGTGTCGGTTGTGCCGGCCCGAAAAGGTCAGCGGCCCGGCAGGGCGCCGGGGTATCGCTCTAGCCCGCGTTTCCGCGGGCGAACCCTCCCGGTCGGGTGCAGGGCGGAAGGAGGCAAGGAAGCCCGCCCTGCACCCGGAGGGGGAGAGGAGATAGACCCGTCGCAACAAAGTGCGACCCATCTATTATTTCAATCGCGGTGCGAAATGTCAATCACTTTCCGCGAACGAATTTCTCGAAGGCGCCCGCGAACGCCACTATGGCCTCGGGACTGTCGCCGATCGAATGCCGCGTCGCGTTGCCGACGGCGAACTCGACGCAACTCAACCGCACGTACTCGGCCCACTTATCCGGCCCGAGGGTTCCGGCCGCCTGCTGCGCCGGGAGCCCCAAGGGTTTACTTCCTCTTGCCATATGCGACCTCCTGCAACTTGCGATAGCGGGCCGTGTTTACGGCGTGCATCGAGTCGTGTATGTCGAGCAGGCTGTCCTGGAAGCCCTTTTCCCCCTGCAACTTCGCAAGCTCGACGCGCGCCATCTCGGGCGTGCTGACCGCATCGAACCCGCCGCCGCGGTCGTCGCCCCGGAACGGCGCCTCGCCGCCGATGCGCGAGCCGATCGCGGCAAGTAACTCCAACGTGGAGGCGACGCCGTGCGAGGCGTCCAGCCGGTCGAGCATGTCCTTCGGAAGCTCCAACCCGGCCACGGCCTTCTGCCCGTTGGCAACGAACTGGTCGAACGCCCCCTTACCCTGCGCGTCGTACTTTTGGCGAAGCTGCGCGACCTGGGTGTCGGCTTCCGCTTGCTTCTCCTGCACGGCTTTCCCGCCGGCCTCGGTGACGAACTTGTTCCAGTCGTTAGCAAGCCCCTGCGCCTGGTCGGGGCGCAAACCGTGGGCGTGGAACCAGCCCTTCGCCGTACCGAGGAAACCTTCGTCGACCTTGACATCCTCGCCGAACTTGAGGTCGTAGCCCTTCGCATCGGCCGGCACGCCATTGACCTTGTTATAAAACTCGGCCAGTTGCTTGGGATCGGCGTCGGCCGCGGGCTTGACCACATAGTCGTCGCTGCCGGAATGCAAGCGGTTGAGATGGTAGTACGCTTCGCCGACCTTCTTGGGATCGTCAAACGCCTTCGCGGCCATCAGGTCGCGCACGGCCTCGTTCTCAATGCCGGCGTACCACAGCCCTGCTCTCTTGTCGCCCTCGCCCGCACCGGCGCCCTTGTCGCCAGCGCCGGCCGCACCGCCGTCGCCCGCACCAGAGCCGCCGCCTTCGCCTTCATGGAGGGCGCCGCCCCAACCATCCGAATATCGGTCATTCCACATCGTCGTCGGTCTCCATCTTGAACGCCCGCGCACGCGGGCTGTGGGAAGTGATGTTGTATTTCTGGAACAGCACGTCGGTGTCTAGCCGGGCGTGGTCGAGGATGCGGTAGAGCACTTCCTGCCGCCCGATCAGGACATCGGTAACGCGCTGGTCAGGGTGAAACGCCGTCTGCCCGAAGCGGCAGAACTGCATAAGATCTTCCAGGACGCGCCCGGCGTCCGCGTTGCCATCGTCGAAGACGCGCGCATAAGCCTGCCGCCGGCGGCTCAAAAAATCCTTGGCGCGCTTAAACGGCAAGCCCCTAGCCCTGCTTCTGGTTCGGTCCGGCAGTCTTCACGAGGCCGGCCATCGCGGGCGCCGCCTCTATCGCCTGCTGCATCTGCGCCTGCTGCGCGGCCTGTTCCTTCAATTCCGCAACCTCGTCCTCCGAGCGCATCCAGTCGGCGGGGATGGCGTTCGTCCACGCGATCGTCGGCATGGCCTTGTCCATGTTGAGATGCATCAGCGGCGTGCGGTCGCCGGTCAGTTCCACGTAGGGCGCTATGATCTGGAGCGTGCGGTTGAGGCCCACGACCTCCTCGGCCCTCTGCATCCGGGCGAGCGGGCTTTCGTACTCGACCTCGTACTCGCCCTCGGCCTCGACCAGTTCGGCCGGCATCGGCGGCAGCAACCCCTGCTCGGCGGCCAGGTCAAGCTCCCGCTCGATCATCGGCCCGGCGCAATCGACTTGCTGGCGGCCGGCGGTCGGGGCGAGCAGAATGCCTTTCTCGCGGACACGCTCCAAAACCTCGGTCGCCGTCATCTGCGGCGTCTCGACGAGGATTTGGAAAAGCGTGACAAGGAACAGATCGTCGATGTCCTTGCGCTCAAGCTGCATCAACTCCAAGCCGACATCGACGCGGGCGTTCTGCCCAAACTCGTGCACGAGCTTCTGCCCGGACGGCGACACGCCGCCGGCGACGAAGTGGCCGGGGCGCAGGCTGAACTTGTCGATCACGCCATCGTCGGCCCCGAGAATGATCGGCTGCACAGCGCGGTGCCCCTGCATCAGCAGGACGCGCTTCTCCTCGTTGAGGGTCTTGATGGCCGGCAGCGCCAGCATGGCGGGCGAGCGGCCGTAGACCTCGCCGGGGCCGGTGACGTAGCGGTTGATCGGAATAGGCCAGGTGCGGTACCCGCCTGTCTCGACCACGTACTTGCTTTCGACGCAGACATATTCCGACGTGAACGGCATCCCCCGATGGTCGAGCGCCCGGCGGTCGCGGGCCTCGTTCGGCATGATGACGTGAATGAACTCGAAGGTCGGCCGCTCGCTACGCTGCCCGACCGGCTTCTCGTATTCCCTCTTGACCGCCTGAGGCAGCTTGTCGAGGTTGCCGTCGGGGGCGAACATCTCGACCGCCTGCCTGGCGGTATAGAAAAACGACCGAATGGCTGTCGTGATCCGGCCCTGATAGTCGGCCATGAAATAGATGCGGCCAAGGTGGATTGGCGTATAACGGAACCCGCGCTCGCCTTTTTCGCGCGGTTTTTCGACCCGGAACTGCCCGGTGCCGAAGGCGCCCATCGACGTGTAGCTTTCGTGCTGGATCGTGGGGTAGTTGGCTTTGGTGGAGTAGCGCAGCCGGAACAGCGTGTCGGTAATGTCGTCGAAATACTGCCGAACCGGCAGCGACTTCATCAGCGTCTTGTCGCTGGCGCGTAGCCGGTGCCAGCGCGAATTGCGCGGCGTGCTGATGCTTTCCATGACCGCCGCGAACCGCTCCAGCCCCTTAGCCGGCCCGGCATCGAGGATACGGTCGGTGCGCTTGCTGCCCTCCGGCAGCGGATGGCCGAAGAAATCGCCCATCTGGCGCGGCAGAATGCGCTCGGCGATCTCCAGGCAGTGCGCGTCGAGTTCCGAGCGCATCGACTTCGCCTGGTTGTAAAGCTGCACGAGCCGATAGCCGCGAGTATCCTGCGGCGTCGTGCCCTGCGCGGCGGAGGTCGCATAAGCCATGTAGCCCTCAAAACCCCGTCAGATAGGTCGTGGACAGCAGCCGCGAACGCAGCAAGGCGCGCGGGGCCTTCCAAACGAGGCGCAATAAACACTCGACCCGGTAGGCCAGGGTGCGCTCGTATTCGGCCTTCGCCGCCGCTCGGTATTGCGCCGCTATGCGCCGGCGGCGCACCGACATGAAGCGTTCCGTGCCGTCCATTACAGCCCCAGCAGCTTCGCGGTCGTCGTGAGCGGGTCCGGCAGGCCCATGCCGCCGGCGCGCACCGTGGACTGATAGCCGCCGGATTGTGCGGCCAGGAGCCGGGCGGACGTAGTGGCGGCGGCGGCCGCCTTCTTGTCCTCGGCCCGCGGCGCGGGCGGCAGGGGGGTCGGTTTGGCTTTCGAGCCGCCGAAAATAGACATCTTCCCGCCTTCCTAAAAATATCGCGATAGGATTATCCTACCACGTTGAACACGTCGTAGTCCACATCTTTCGCCACCGTCTGCCGGCGCAGGCGGTGGGACGCAAGATCGGTGCGGCCGACGCGCCGCGCGAACGTGAGGGCCAGGGCGTCCGCGTCGTCAGGGCTATGAAGGCCGCGGCGGCGCATGTCCCTCTTGCTTTCGATATAAAGCTGCATTTTCAGTGTGTGATCGTAGTGGGGGCCGATCAAGTCGCTAAACAGCCTCTCGTCATCGGGCAGCGCGCCACCCTCGATCATCCACTGCTTCATGTCCGCCCACATCTCCGCTTTCTTATCGCGGAACTTCAACCTGTTGTCCGCGGGCGGCCCGGCGTTGACCGGAATAATCCTGTACCCCAATTGCCGCAAGATGTCGGCAACACCTTTTCCGACGCCGATCTCGTCGACAAACACGGCGTCCGGGTTCCAGGCGTCTATCGCCTCGGCGACCTTCGTGGCCACCGCGATGCTATCGCCGGTGTCCAGGCGAATAGGCGGGATCGAGCGCGCGTCGAGGCCCTTGCGGAAGCGGATGACCGTCAGGTCCCCTCCCCCGACCGCCACGTCGACGCCGGCGATAAGAGGCGCCCCGTCATCTTTCGGCGGTGTGGGCCGGGCGACCGCCTCCCGCACAAGCTCGGCGGGTATAAACTGCAATGCGTCGGAACGCGGGAACTGCCCTAGCACCCGCTTGCGGGCCTCGTTGCTGTCGACCCCGAACATACCCAGAACTTCCTCAAGGTACCCCTTGTTGCTTACCCGTACCTCGCGGCTGTCGACATTTGTTGTCCACCAGTATTTGCGATATTTATGGAAGCACTCGAAAAAATACCCCTCGTTTTTGGTGGGGTTTCCAAACTTGAACCAAAAAGGCTCCCCATCCGTGAACGCGCCCGTGATAACCTCCGAAATCTGATCGTCGATACCCGACGCTTCGTCCTCAATGACCACGACGGCGCCTCCGGCGTTGTGGAGGCCCTGAAAGCCCTCGGTGCGGTCCAGAGACCAGGTAATCGCGTTAAACGTATAGTGGCGACGCTCCCCCTCCGACACGCGCAAGCTGTAGAACTGCGTCGCCGTCCACTTGAACCAGTGCCTGTTGATCGCAAGCCCGTGCCACTTGGCAAGCTCCGGCCATGTTTTCGTGCGAAGCTGGACTTCCGTCATGGCCGTGACGACGCCGCAGCATTTATGGCGCGTCGACATCAGCCACATAATCAGCCAGGCGACCGTCGCCGATTTGCCGACCCCGTGGCCGGACGCCACGGCGGAGCGGAATATTTTCAATTCCTCGCCGCGATCGGCGCGCGACAGGTTTTGCAAGGTGTGCTCGGCCAGGGCCGCGAACAGCCTGCGGGTCCACTTGTCCGGGCCGTCCGGGTATTTTTCGAGCGCGGTCCCCTTTTTGCCCCACGGGAAGGCGAACAGAACGAACCCGAGCGGATCGGTGTAGAAGCGCCCGAACTGATCCGCCAGCTTGCGGTCGAATTCCTGCTGGTTCACTGTAGCACCCTGGCGGCCAGGATGCTGAGAACGAGAAGCGCGACAGCGCCCGCGAGGAGCGCCGCAAGGATGCCGGCTACGAAACCGAAGAAGAACAGGATCATGACGGTATCCATTTTAACGGGTGTTCGCCGGGTCCGCAACGGTTTTCGGATCGCGGCCGGGAAAGCGCACCGGCGGTTACGCTTTAGAAGGCCCTTCCGAGGGGCTCAGAGGGGCCTTGGACGGCAAAGCGCGGTTCCGGGGCGGGAAGGGCGGGGCCGGCGGTTTGGCGGGCCTCCGGGTCTGTCTGCGGGTAAGCGGGATATCGCCCCCTTTGCCAAAACTTTGCCCCCCCCGCCCCCCACGCCCCCCTTCGCCAAAACGAGAGCGGGGGCGGGTCGGCTGATTAGCTATCAGTCGGCCCTTCGCCCGAAAGGTCAACTAGTTCAGTGGCTTGCGAGTTAATCACCTTGGCTTGGTCGCCAGCTGGTCGCGGGATGCGGGCGATGGCCTCTTGCAGCACGGCTGTGAGGTCGGCCGCGTGCTTATCCTCGCCCTGCGATTTATCGCCGTATTTCTGAGTGCGCTTAGCGAGCAACCAGCGCCAATTGGTGCTCAACACGCCAGCCATTCCGGCATCGCGGCAGTATCTGTCGACGTGTTGCAACCTGTCGGCCAGCGCCTCGGCGCCGGTTTCCTTCGCCTGCAAAAATTCTTGGTGTAACTTGGGGTCGCCCCGATAAGTGTCATAGAACGCACTGGGCGAAATGTCTAACTCCTGACATACCTCGGTCAGCGTGTCGCCCAAAGCGATGCGCTCGCAAACGAGGCCGAACAAACCACTAACGATGAGGGCTTTGGTCATGGCCTCTATGATACGCTTTTCTAACCACGATTGCAAACGGGCTTGACAGCCTGCGCTTGTTGTGATTAGAGTTGCGAACCATATAAGGGTAATCGGATCACAGAGGAGATTGAGACATGACCGATATCCGAGACTTCGAGAAACACGATCGAGTGCAAACGCATCCGGCCACGAACGCCTGGATGCAAGGCGATCGTTACGGAAACGTCGTCCATGTGGGACGAAAGCTCGTCTATGTAATCATGGACCGCAGCAACAGGTTCCGCGGGTTTCTTCCCGACAATCTCGTGAAAATTGACAACTAGCCTCGCGCCCTGCCCGGCCAGTGCCGGGCAGCACAGGAAGCTAGACCAAGGAGACTGAGACATGACCTGGATATTCGTCGCAGCGTTTCTTGAGGCCGCTCACCCGGTCATTATACACGATCTGCCGACAAAAGAAATGTGCGAGCAATTGGGTAGCGAACTGACCGCCAACGCGGAAAAAGGCAAAGACCTGGCGAACCGGCTGCGCGATGCCCTTCGCGCCGGCCACGCCAAACCGCATTACACTTTAACCGGCTGGACGTGTTTCAAAGAAGTGGAGATTTAGCCGTGTTTTACCGAGTGCACCTTAACGACGAGGCGCCGGCGATCGGCTCCGGCCGGCGCACGGTCTACGTGGAAAGCATCGGCCCCAAATACGTGCGGCTGCGCTGCCCTTACACCTTCGCCACGGCCCGCCTTGCGCGCGGCGTGTGGGACAAGGAGCTCAGGCCAATCGAATACCGGCCTAACATGCCCGCACTTGCCGCCGCGGCAAATCGGCGCCTGGCGGATTGCGGGCGGGAAATGACCGGCACGCTCGAGGCGATGTTGAAATTCGGCCATGATGGGAAATTATGATTGTGCGCGGCAAGCCGGACGATGCGAAGCGGTAAACACCTCCACCACCACCACCGTCCTGCGCTTATAGCAGGGTACGGACGTGACGGCGGGGCCTACTTGGTGTTGGTGTTCGGTATTTACCGCACAGCAAAACAGCTATGGAAAATTATAACATGTCCTGGTATGAAAAAAAGCACCTCGATCCGCGCGACATCAAAATAGCCTTTCGCCGACACGGCGACGAAGCGCTGTGGTTTATGCCTCCCCGGAGCAACCCCGAGTGGATGAACCTTCGGCTCACGCTGCACGGCAGGGGACGAAAGCGCTATTACTACCTCGGTTGGAACGGCAAACGTCTGGCGCGCGGGCGCGACTTGGCGTTTTTGGCGGATAAACACCCTGATGTTTTGCAATGGGTAGAAGCCGGTCTTCGTGAGAAATGGAGCGGCGGGCAATGGCGCCCCTTGCTTATTCCACCAAATCGTGATACGAAAATCTGACCTTGGAGCGAAAAAGGAGATACGACCATGAGCAATGCCGAGTATCAAATGCCGCTGGCGCGAGAAGCCAAAGCGCTTGGCCGCCAGACCGGCTTGCGGTGGACAGCTTGCAAAGCTTGGATGCAGCACGCCGGCATATCCGGGATTATCGACCTTAAAGACCGATATCCCGGCGCCGAGCACGCCGAATGCATGACCAAGGCGGCAGAGGAAATCGAAACCTACATATTGACCCGCTAAGACCTAAAAGGAGATACGACCATGACCCTACCATTGATAACACCTCAATTGCTACGTGAGATGGGCGCCTGCGAAAATACGGTCAAGCGTTTGGAGCAGGTATGGCCGAACGGCGCCAAGCCGACTCTGCGTAACCTGCGGCGCGCGCAGCGCCTCAATGCCGATCTGGATTGGTTCGCCAACGAGTACTTGCGGGGCAGCGCCTTCCATGCGTACAGCAAAGCGGTGGCCTCCGCCCGGAAGGCGTACGAAGAAGCGGTGGCTCCCGCCGGGAAGGCGTACGAAGAAGCGGTGGCTCCCGCCTGGAAGGCGTACGAAGAAAGGGCGAAAGACACGTTTGTTTTGTCCGATCGCGGATGGCAAACTTTGATCGAGTGCGGCGCAGACCTCACGGGAATTAAGTTGCCGCGCCGTTTTGCGATCCCCGCCGGTACGAAAATCTGACTTTGGAGCGAAAAGGAGACTAAGACCATGACGACGAATAGAAGCTTGCGCCAGTGGGCGCGCGACCGCGCCGAGGCGCGCATCGCCATGCACGCCTTCGACCTGGCCGCGGCGGCCTATGCCGGCGCGATCGTGTTCGCCGCCTTCCTGTTGTTTTTCGCGGCGTAGGTGACGCGCCTTTAGCCGGGCGCCTCCGACTGGCGTCCGGCTACGGCCGCGGCATTCGCGGAACATGGAATGGAGCAAACCCCAATGAAGTATGACGAAAGAAAATGGCGCCCGGTCGTTTATGCGCCCGGCGAAAGGCACTGGTACGTGGCGCGGCGGATTGCCGGGCGCAAGGAAGTGCGGCAAAACAAGTGTGGGGGCTGCCTCCGGTGGAGAAGTTTCAAAACCGCGCAGGCAGCGGCCGATGCCGCCAACCAGGAAGCCAGCGGGGATTGATCGGCCTGCCCCTACAAATCATAACTTTCATTACTTTCATAGCGTGAAAGTTATGCGCTATTATGCCGCTCGCGTATGAACGTAAGGAGACAGACGAATGAGACGGATTAGAAGCGCTCGGCTGTTGCTCGGCGTTGTCGCCGCGGTGACGGCTCTGGCTATACTGGCTTTTATAGGCGACCCGCATAGCCCGGTGACCCGCGCGTTGATGGCCGGCACGGGCGCCGCTTGGTTCGCGCTTGTTGCGTCGGCGGCGGGGGCCGCCGGGCACTGGCTGATAAGCAGATTTTAGAACTCTTGCCAGCCGGGATTTTACGACCCGTCCCTTTACTGGCCTTCTGTCCTGATCCACAGTACCGGCGCCGCCGAGCGCACGACGACGCCGCCCACCATAAGGTCGCCCCGGAAGGCGTGGAGCAGATCGTATCTGCCGCGCTCGATGCCGCGCCGGATTGCACACACGTAGGCGCCCGGCTTGTCGCCAACCTCGACGACGCACAGCCGGCCGAGCGTGTCAGCATCGACCGCCCGCGGGCGCGCTGGCTGCTCGTAGAAAAGGGCCCAGCCGTGCATCCAGTCGTGACCAGTCCCCGCCGTCTCGAAGACCACGGCGCGCAGCGTGCGCGTGAGCCGGAATTGGCTGGGCGCCGCCACCCGCCGCGCCGCCGTCTCCGGCGTTATCCGGTCCATCTCGTCGACGGTGCCGATAATTTCCACGTCGCCGTCGCGCACCGTGCCCGGCGTTTCCGCGCCGAGTCGTTTCAGAAGCTCATCCGGCGTGGTATCGAGAAACTGCGCCAGACGCGGCAACTCCTTGTGAGACACCCGGCGATGGCCGGTAAGGATAAGCGAGAGGGTGTTGGGGCTGCGCTCTAGAAGCTTGGATACCCGGCGCTGCGAAAGCCCTAAATCCCTTATCCGGTCTTGAAACCACTTCACGTCGATCAACGGCACGTCCGCCTCCCCTGGTTGCATTATTGTACCGGCGCCCTTTATATACTATCGGGCGCGATTGCGCAACGTATGGTTATCGGGTTGTTAACAACTTTTTTCTTGCATCGCGGTTCGATTTGTGGTGCAGTAGATGGGTCTGGCCGTTTCATGAACGGCACCGCGGAGAGGCGATATGACAAAAGAGAACGCTTCCGGCGCCCCCGCCCCGTGCGACGAAACATGGGGCGAATGGGCCTTTTCCTTCAAACGGCACTACGAGCAATTCGGCTTCGGCATCTACCGCTACGCCGGCCTCGGCATCGCGGTCGCCAAGCTCGGCTGGCATGTCGCCGTGCTTACCTGCCCGGTGCGCAGATGATCGCCGTGCTCGGGATCGACCCCGGCGTAAGCGGCGCCCTGGCTTGCGTCGACGAGCACGGCGTCGTGCAGGCGATGTACGACATGCCGGTACTCCAGGCGGAAGGGGCGCGTGGCCGCCGGATCGTGGATGGTCCGGCCCTTATACGGCTTCTTCGTAGAGAGCGGGTATTCTTCTCGGCTTGCAATTTCCGTGCGGTACTTGAGAGCGTACGTTCGATGCCGCGGGACGGCCACGTCGGAGCGTTCTCGTTCGGGCGCTCCTTCGGCACGATCGAGACCGCCCTTGCCGCGGTGGAAGTCCCCTTTGTGCCCGTCCGGCCACAGGTCTGGAAGAAAGCTCTGTCGGTGCCGGCCAGCAAGGACGGCGCCCGCGCGGCGGCCTCCCGGCTGTTGCCGTCCGGCGCCTCTATGTGGCCGTTGAAAAAGCACGACGGCCGGGCCGAGGCCGCCTTGATCGCCTATTATGGAGTGCGCCATGTCTTCCCAAAGATATGACCATGATGATTCTGAAATCGTACCGCAGGCGGAAAACACCGCCGCCTACCCCGACGACAATCCCAAGACGGTCTTCGGCTTGGCGAAGCCCGGCCTGTCGGCCATACCGCCTGTCGCCCTGCTGGAATTGGGGCGGGCGATGGAGTGCGGGCGCCGCAAGTACGGGCTTATGAACTGGCGCGGCAAGCGCGTCTCGTCGTCGGTCTATTACGACGCCGCCCTGCGGCATTTGCTGGCCTGGTGGGACGGCGAGGACATCGCCGCCGACAGTCATATTCTCCATCTCAGCCACGCAATGGCGTGTCTAAGCATCCTTATCGACGCTAACGTGAGCGGCGCACTCAACGACGATCGGCCAATGCCCGGCACGGCCGCGGATTTGATTGCGGTGCTGACCGGGGAGGTCTCCGAATGAGCGCGTCCAGGCACTCGGCCGGGTTTACCCTCCCGCCTGAGATGCCGGGCATGAAGCAGATGGCGAGCGGAGCGATGGTCGATCTTGGCGCGGCGTCGCCCGAGCAGGTCGACTTCGACGACATCGCTATTGCCTTGTCCTTGATATGCCGTTTCAACGGCGCCCTGAGCAGCCCGTGGATGTTCTACTCGGTCGCGCAGCACAGCGCTCTGGTGGCCGACCTGCTGCCGCCAGACCTGGCCGTTTACGGGCTCCTGCACGACGCCCACGAGGCGTATTTCGGCGATGACATCACGCCGAAGAAGCGCCTGTTGAAGCGGTTTGCGCCGGTCGAGGCGTGTGCCTTGGAGATGTACAAGGAGCAGTGGGACTACGCCATATGGATGGCAGCCGGGATTGATCCGCCTACGCCCGGCATCCGTGTGCTTGTCAAGAACGCCGACCTCGTTGCGGCTGCAACCGAACGGCGCGACCTTCTGTCGCGGCCGAAGGCGCCGGAACTAAAGGCGCACTGGGCCAGCCTGCCCGAGCCGGACGCCAGGGAAATCGACCCCCTGCCGCCTTGGGAAGCCTGTGAGGATTTCCTTCGCCGATTGTGGGACGCGGGCGTGAAGCAATGAGCGCCTACCGCTTCATGGACCGGAACGCGGCCGACGATTACGCCGTGCATCTCAACGGCTCGATCGAGAGAGCCGGCCTGCGCGGGGTTTATCGTGCGTTCGCCGATCCTCTGCCGGGGTCGCTCGACGGCAAGCGGGAATACGGCGTGCGTCTTGAACACCGGCTGAATTCGGGCGCTAACCACTGGTTAGACCAAGGTTTCATAACCCGGCTCTTGGAGGAGGTGTGATCGTGCTCAAGCTCGACCCCTACCAGGAGACCGGCGTTGCTTGGCTTGCCGGCAACAAGCGCCCGGTCCTGTATCTGGCCGACCAGATGCGCGTCGGCAAGACGCCGCAGGTCGCCGCCGCGGCCGGGCGCATCGGCGCCAAGCGCGTGCTCGTGATCTGTCCCGCCATCGTGCGTCCGAACTGGCTTGCTGACTTCGTGCGCTTCGGCGCCGGCGTTAGCGAGGCCAACACCGTGCTGATCTACTCGGCCAAGGATGTCGAGCGCGTGACGCCGGAGACGCGGCTGATCGTGTGCAGCTACGATCTTGCCGGCGCGCCCGACGTGTTCTCTAAGCTCTATTCGTTCGGCGCCGTGTACGGTTTCGACCTGCTAGCGCTCGACGAGGGGCATTTTCTCAAGGACAACCGCGCCAAGCGGACGCGCGCCATTCTCGGCCCCAAATGCAACGGCGACGAGGGACTGGCCGGCTGCGCGCGCCGGACATGGTGGGTCTCCGGTACGCCGATGCCGAACGACCCCTCGGAACTGTTTCCGTTCATGCGCCAGGCGGGCCTGTGGCCGAAGTCGAAGACCGACCTCATAAGCCGCTATTGCTTCGGCTTCCACGATGGCTACACGTTTAAAATCACCGGCGCGAAGAACCTGCCGGAATTGAAGCGCCTGCTGGCCCCAGTCACGCTGCGCCGGCTGCGCGGCGACGTATCCGAGGCCGGCCTGCGCATCGGCGCGCTGACGATCGAGCCGCGCGAGGTCGACCCCCTGTCGCCGGTACTTAAACGGCTGGCGAACGAGGAGCCCAAGCATTTCGAGCTTATACAGCGGCACCTGGAGACCGACACGCTCGACCGTCTTCCGATCGAAAGCGCGTCGACCGTGCGGCGCCTGGTCGGCATTGCCAAGGTCGCCGGCACGGCCGAGATCGTGAAGGCGTCGCTCGATGCCGACCCCGGCAAGAAGATCGTCGTCTTCGGCATTCACCGCGCGCCGCTGCGCTACCTGCGCGGGGCGCTCGACGAATATAAGCCGGTGCTGATTTTCGGGGGCATCGCGGCCAAGCGCCGCGAGAACCTGATCATGTCGTTCAGACAGAACCGGAACCGACGCGTGGCGCTCGCCAACATCCGTGCCGCCGGCCTCGGTATCGACCTGTCCGCCGCCGACGAGATGTACATTTTCGAGCCTTCGTGGACGCCCGTCGACAACGAGCAGGCGCTTTCCCGCATCATCGACGTGCGCCGGCCGTGCGTCAAGGAGGCGTGGTTCATCGGCCTCGCCAGTTCGATCGACGACGCCGTGACGCGCGTCTGCGAGCGCAAGGCCCGCGACATAAAGAGCTTGTTTTCCGCTGTGTGACGTGATACGGAAAATGCACCGCGACTTTTTAATCTAACCGCTAAAGGAAGAGATAGCCATGAAAGCGACCATTAATCTGGAAATCGAAAGCGGCGAAGACCTCGCCCTGCTGGCTCGGCTGATCGACAGTTGCGGTCTGACGGCCGCCGAAAGCGTTGTGGAGCCCGCGCCGAAGAAGCCGCGCAAGCCGCGCGGCAAGAAGGCCGAGGAAGCGCCCGCCATCCCGCGCGAGACGGTGGCCGAAATACCTGAGCCGGAGCCGGACGACGCCGAGGTCGTCACGCGCGAGATGGTGGCGCACGAGCTTCGCAAGTTCATAACCGATGCCGGGCAAGAAGGCCCGCGCAAGGCGCTCGACGTATTGAAAACGTTCGGCGTCGATCGGTTCGACCATCTTCCCGAGGAAAAGTACAGCGGCTTTTTGTCGAAGCTCCGGCGGGCATAGAGGAGTTCGATAGATGAATGACCTGACCGCTTTCCGCAGAGGGCGTATCGAAAAGTTACTGTATGAACTCCGTCACGAAATCGGGCGGGGCATGTTGGAGCACGAAATCGACGAGCGCATGGGCTTCCGTTTTTATGTGCCGCTTAGTCGGATCGTCCCGGACGGCGTTGTGTTCTGCGAGTTTAGAACCTTTCCGATCCATAGAAGTGAGATGGGCGCGGAAGACGCCGGGCCGCGTCTGCGGTTGGTGAAGTCGGATTTGGAGGAAAAGGCATGACCGGCCACAAGCAGCGGGCGCACGCCGCGCTTGGGGCGTCCGGTGCCCACCGCTGGATGAACTGCCCCGGCTCGGTGCGCATGTCGGCCGGCATCGAAAGCCGGTCGAGCGTCTATGCCGACGAAGGCACGGCCGCGCACATGCTTATCGAGCGTTGTTTCGACGTGGGGTTGTCGCCGTTCGATCTCCTAGGCAGCGTCGTCGATGTCAACGGCGATTGCGCGGCTGCGCGGATTTTGAAAAAAGGGTCGCCGCTTGTCCCCGGCCGCTTCGAGATTACCGAGGAGATGGCCGAGGCCGTGCAGATTTTCATCGACACGGTGTTGGCCGAGACCGCGGCGGAAGGCGGGGCGGTTCTGGAAGTCGAGAGCCGGGTATCGCTCGGCGAGGATATGTTCGGCACCGCCGACGCGACGGTTTGGCTGCCGAAGTCCAAGGCGCTCAAGGTTTTCGACTTCAAGTACGGTGCGGGTGTGCTCGTCGAGGTCAAGGACAACCCGCAACTGATCTATTATGGCGAAGGCGCTTTAATGGAGCGCGTCGGCATGCCTATTTCCAGTCTGGAAATCGTCATCGTCCAGCCCCGGATGCCGCACGACGACGGCCCGGTGCGCCGCGCGACGGTCGACCCGCTGACCCTGCTCGACTGGTCGCTGCAATTCCAGGAGGCCGCCGCGCGCACGCGCGACCCGGACGCACCGCTGGTGCCCGGCGACTGGTGCCGCTGGTGCCCCGCCGCCGGCGTCTGCCCGGCGCTCGCCGAGAAGGCCCTGGCCGTGGCGCGGCAGGACTTCGACCGTCTCGACACCCTGGAGATTACGCTTCCGGTGCCCCGGCACATGACGCCGAAGCAAGTGGCGCGGGCTATGGACGGTTTCAAGCTGCTGGAGGGCTGGATCACGAGCGTTCGCGAGCACGCCTACGACGAGGCGCGCGCCGGGCGCTGCCCGCCGGGCTGGAAGCTCGTCGACAAGCGGCCGACGCGGCAATGGGCCGACGAGGAGCGGGCCGAACGCATCGCGGCCAATATGTGCGTGACGCGGGCCGACATGTTCACCGAGCCCAAGCTGAAATCCCCGGCGCAGATCGAGAAGCTGGTCGGCAAGAAGGATTTTGCCGCCCGTCTCGCCCCGCTCGCCCCGCCTGTTTCGTCCGGCATGACGCTGGCGCCGGAGGGGGACAAGCGGCCGGCCGTCCTCCTGATCGAGGATCAATTCGAGGCTTTGGACGATACGATTTCAGTACACCGGAAGGAAAAGGAACCCACACCATGACGCAATACCAATGCAAGAAGCTTGACAACGGCAACGTGCGCACCTGCGAAGTGCGGTTGTCTTTCCCGAACCTGTTCAAGGCCGTCTCGCGGGACGAGGACAAGGTGCCGAAGCGCTCGGCCGCCATCCTGTTTCCGCGCGGCGCCGACATCGCCGTGCTCAAGCAGGCCGTGGCCGACTGCGCCAAGGAGACGTGGGGCGACAAGATACCGAAGGGCCTGCGCCTTCCCTTCCGCGACCAGGGCGAGAAAGACTTCGAGGGTTACGAGGAGGGCTGCGTTTTCTTCAACGCCTCGTCCACGCAGCGCATTCCCGTGGTCGACCGCAAGCTTGAGCCGATCGTGGACGAGGAAGACGTGTATCCCGGCATCTGGGCTATCGTCACCCTCCGGGCGTTCCCCTACGGCAGCAAGAAGGGGTCGACCTTCTCGCCGGGTATCGGCTTCGGCCTGCAAGCCGTTCAGATCGTCAAGGACGGCGAGCGTTTGGGCGGCGGCCGCGCCGATCCGAACGAGGAGTTCGAGACGCTGCCGGACCTGGAGGAAGGCGAAAGCGCGGACGCCGTGTTCAACGGCACCGGCGTCGAAGACCCGTTGGCGGCCCTCGGCCTCGACGATTAACACCCGTTATGATCGTGAAGCCGGGCCTTTATAATCGGTTGACCGATCTTCTGGTCGATCTCGATCTGGCGCCGCTCGACGACCGCGAGCGGCGGTTCGTCGATCTCATATCCGCCGCCGTGGAGATGCGCCGGCGCCGCCTCGCGGTGACGCCGGAGCATTGGCGCGAGTTGTTGCGCATCTGGCGCCACTACTACGGCCCCGACGCGCCCTATTTCTAGGACGCCGCGGATGCCCGCCTATTACAACGAGGTCGATCCTTACGCCGCGGCGTGGTTGAAAAACCTGATCGCGGCCGGGCACCTGCCGGCAGGAGACGTGGATGACCGGGACATCAGAGACGTTTGCGCCGCCGACCTTCGGGGATACGGCCAATGCCATTTCTTCGCCGGCATCGGTGGCTGGCCCTACGCGCTCCGGCTCGCCGGATGGCCCGACGAGCGCCCCGTGTGGACCGGCTCCTGCCCTTGTCAACCTTTCAGCGCGGCAGGCAAGGGTGCTGGGTTTGCCGATGAGCGGCACCTGTGGCCGGACTGGTACTGGCTCATTGCCGAGCACGGCGCGCCTGCAACGATTTTTGGAGAACAGGTTGCGAGCCCGCTTGGGCGCGAATGGCTGGCCGGAGTACGCGCTGACCTGGAAGCATTGGGGTATGCCGTCGGGGCCGCCGATCTGTGCGCTGCGGGCGTCGGCGCTCCGCACATCCGGCAACGGCTGTGGTGGGTGGCCGACGCCGACAGTCGGCAACGCGACCGGATCGCAGGCGGCGAAGGAGGCGAGCGCAACGGGCAGGCGGCCGGATGGCAGCAAGGCGACGGTGAGCCTGAATGCGGTAGGGAAGTTGGCGGGGTGGTCGACCCCACAGGCGCACGACACGACCGGGCGGTCAAAGGGCCAGAAGGAAATTCACGGAACGAAGCACGGTTGCGCCTGTCTGGTGCGGGATGCGGACAAGATCGACACGAATTCTCCGGCCCGTCTGACGGCTTCTGGCGAGATGCTGACCGGCTCCTCTGCCGGGATGGAAAGTGGCGGCCAGTTGAGCCCGGCACATTCCCGCTTCTTGATGGGGCTGCCTTCAAGCTGGGATCGGGCAGCGCCCTTGAAGGCAAGTCGCGGGTCGGCATGTTAAGAGCTTATGGAAACGCGATAGTGCCTCAACTGGCAGCAGAATTTATCGCGGCATTCATAGAGGCTACGGGCTTGCTATGACGGTGAAGGTTCACTCCGATTTCGAGACCCGCAGCACGGTCGACATCAAGACCGCGGGGGCCGACGTGTACGCCGAGCACCCGTCAACCGATATCTTATGTATGGGTTATGCCTTCGACGACGAGGAACCGCAATCGTGGGCGCCCGGCGACCCGCTGCCTAAACGCCTGTTCGCCGCCTTGGAAGCCGGCGCCAAATTTGTCGCCCACAACGCTTATTTCGAGCTTGTCATCTGGCACGAGATCGCGATGCGCCTCTATGGTTTCCCGCCGCTGAGCCCCGACCAGTGCATCGACACGATGGCGATCTGCTACGCCCACGCCCTGCCGGGTTCTCTTGCGGCTGCCGGCCCGGCTATCGGTCTCGCTACTGGCAAGGACGATGAAGGACGGCGCGTCATGCTCAAGCTGTGCAAGCCCCGGAAGGCGCACGAGGACGGCACGGTCGAATGGTGGGAAAAAGACGATTACCCCGAGCTATACGAGCGGCTGTACGAGACCTGCAAAAAAGATGTGCGCGACGAACGCGAAATAGAGAAGCGCCTGCCGGCCCTGAAAGCCTCCGAGCAGGAGCTTTGGGAAGTAGACTTCCGCATCAACCGCCGCGGGGTGCCGATCGACCTGGTTTCCGTGCGCCGCGCCCTGGCGCTTGTGGAGCGCGAGGCCCGCGAGGGCAACGCCGAATTGCGCCGGATCACCGGCGGCGCCGTTCCCGCCGCCACCAACGTTTTGAAGCTCGGCGCTTGGCTGCGCAAGGAGTTCGGCCTGCCGGTGACCAGCCTGACGAAGGCCGACATATTCGAGTTATTGAATATGGACGGCCTGCCAAACGCGGCCCGCCAAGCGCTGTCGATACGCCAGTCGGTCGGCAAGACCTCGGTCAGGAAGCTCCAAGCCGCGCTCGAATGCACGTCCCCCGATGGCCGGGCGCGCGGTCTGCACCAGTTCCACGCGGCGTCGACAGGCCGGTGGGCGGGCCGGCGCATTCAGACGCAGAACCTCCCCCGCCCGGCGAAAGACGTGGATGTCGATTGGTGCCTCGACATGCTGGAGCGCGAGGACGCATACGAGGCAATTTCCCTCGTGCACGGCGGCGTAACGGTTCCGCTGTCGTCGAGCCTGCGCGGCATGATCGAGGCGCCGGAGGGGATGAGGCTGATCGCCGGCGACTTCTCCGGCATCGAGGCGTGCGTACTGCCGTGGCTGGCCGGCGAGCAATGGAAGCTCGACGCGATCCGCGCCGTGCACCGGGGCGAGGGCAAGGACATGTACCTCGTTGCCGCCGAGGGTATTTTTGGGGACCGGATCGACGATAAGGGCGACCCCCGGCGGCAGGTTGGCAAGGTGTCGGAACTGGCGCTCGGGTATCAGGGCGGCGCCGGCGCTTTCGCCAGCATGGCCGCTGGCTACGGTATCGACGTTGAAGAAATCCTGCCGCTCGTATGGCCCTCCTCCTCGCGCGAGCGGCGCAAGGCGGCCTTGCTGTCGTGGCGTTCGCGCGGCAAGGCCGCCGGCCTCATGTCGCACCGGGCATGGGTTGCCGCCGAACTGGTCAAGATACCGTGGCGCGAGCGGCACCCGGCGACGGCCGCTTTCTGGCGCGATATGGAGGACGCGGCCGTTCACGCCGTCGAGCGTCCCGGATCGATTACGCAGGCCGGAGCGCACATCGCTTTTCGTAAGGCCGGCTCTTTCCTGTTCATGCGGCTGCCATCCGGCCGCTGTCTCGCCTATCCGTACCCGCAACTCGTGCGCCGCGAGATGCCGTGGAAGAACGACGACGGCAGCCCGGCCACGAAGATCGCGCTGACCTACTTCTCGAAGATCGACGAGAACCGCAAGAAGAAGATCGTCCCCGACCGAAAGAACGGCTCCCGGTGGGCGCGGGTCGCCACCTACGGCGGCGAGTTGGCCGAGAACGCGGACCAGGCCGTCGCGCGCGATCTGCTGGCCTCGGCGATAAAGCGCCTGGAGGCCGCGGAATACAAGACCGTCATGCACACCCACGACGAGGTTGTGTGCCTGGTGCCGGAGGGCGAGGGAACATTGGCCGAACTGCTGAAAATCATGTGCGTTCTTCCTGCCTGGGCGAAGGGCTTGCCCGTTGCCGCAGACGGGTGGGAAGGCGCGCGCTATCGCAAGTGACGAAAGGAACAGAACGATGATCGACGATCCCGACGAGATGCCTGGTTTCCTCGACCGCGCGGCCGACCCGTTGGCCGATGTCGTGGGCGACGCCCTGAACACCGGCCCGGTCCCGGAGCCGGAGCCTGAACCCGTCGCTATAGGCGGTAACTCCGGCGTTGCCGGCGAGCTATTGCGCGATGTCATCGAGCGCATCGAACGCATGGAGGAGAAAAAGAAGGACATCGCCGACCTTATACGTATCCTCTACTACGAAGCCAAAACCGAAGGTCTGGATGTCAAGACGATCCGCAAGGTGGTTAGTCTGCGCAAGCAGGACGCGGGGAAGCGCGCCGAGGAGCAGGAGCTTCTCGACCTTTACCTGTTCTCGATCGGCATGGCCTGAGCATGAACCGCCCGCTGCCAACAAGGCTGGCGGTCGCAAGGAACCTTGCCGAACGTGGCCTTCACCTGTTCCCGGTGAAGCGCAACGGCAAGGCTCCGGCTATATCCGCTTGGCAGGAAAAGGCCACGACGGACGAGGGCATGTTGTCACGGTGGTTCGGCACAGGCAACCCCCATAATATCGGGATCGCCACAGGGAAAAAGCTTCCTGATGGTCGCTACCTGCTGGTCGTCGATTTGGATTGCAAGCGCGGCGTCGACGGCGAGGCCAATCTGCGCGCCCTCGTCGGCGAGCTTGCCGTGACATTTACTGTCGGCACCCCAAGTGGCGGAAAGCACCTGTACTTTGCCGCCTCCGAACTCGTCAAGAGCACGGCGGGCGTCTTGGCTCCGGGGGTCGATATCAGATGCCGCGGCGGTCTTGTCGTGGGGCCTGGCAGCACCATAGACGGGCGGCCTTATCGTGTTCTGCATAATACGCCACTTGCCTCTGCCCCGGCGGCCCTGATCGATGTCATAAACGCCACGGCCACGGCAGCCAAGCCGGTGAAGCTGGAGAGCTCTGTGGAGCTTGACACTCCGGCCGCCCTGGCCGTGGCGGAAACATACATTGAGGAGGCGGCCCCATCGATCGAGGGCCAGGGCGGGAATGATAGGGCGTATAAAACGGCAGCACATCTGCGCGACCTGGGCATCTCGGAATGGATGGCCGCGACGATGATGCTCGGCACTTGGAACAAGCGATGCGAGCCGGAATGGTCGCCGGAAGAACTGGATACGATCTGCCGTAACGCCTACGCCTACGGGCAGAATAGCCCCGGCTCGGCGTCCGCTGCCGCCGAGTTCGATGTCCTGCGGGATGCCGATATAGCGCGCATCGGCAAGCCGGCAATCAAGTCCGTGCGCCTGCACCCTATCGAACAATTTGCCGCCGATGCCCTGCCGCGCCGGCGATGGGTGCTCGGGCGCCTGCTGATGCGCAACAAGCTTTCAGTTCTCGTCTCCCCTGGCGGCGTCGGCAAGTCGACCCTGGCGCTCGCCGCCGCCGTGTCCGTGGCGACCGGGCGCGACCTGCTCGACATGACGGTTTACGAGCCCGGCCACGCGATCGTCGTCAACAACGAGGACGACGAGGAGGAGATGCTGCGACGCCTTGCCGCCGTCCTGCAACGCTTCAAGGTGGCGTGGGGGGAGATCGAGGGCCGGCTGACGATCTATTCGGGCGCCAGTAGCCAGCGGTTCCTGGTCGCGCGCCGGGTCAAGGGCGGGCAGCTTCGCGTCGCCCCGGACGTAGAGATGCTGACGCGGTACTGTCTGGAGCATCGCGCCGCGGCCGTGTTCGTCGACCCGTTGGTCGAGACCCACGAGGCCGACGAGAACGATAATGTCGACATCAACCTGGTGGCCCGGCTGTACCGCGACATCGCCATGAATGGCGACACGGCGCTGATGCTGGTGCACCACAGCCGCAAGCCGCCGCAGGCGGCCTCCTCGGGGCACGCCGGCAACGCGGATAGCAGCCGTGGCGCGTCGGCGCTCCCGAACGCCAGCCGGATCACGGCCACGCTTTACGGGATGGACCAGGCGGACGCCAAGATATACGGCGTTCCCGAGGACAAGCGCTTTAGGTTTATGCGTCTTGACGACGGCAAGCTGAATTTCTCTCTGAGCGACGGCAAGCCCTCGTGGTTCGAGAAAGAGAGCGTGCGGATCGGCAACGGCGACGAGGTGGGCGTGGCGGTCCCGATCCGGCTGATCGAGCGCGAAACGAATATCGAAGCGATGGCGCTGAAACTCGTCTGCGCGCTGCTCGCCGAGGGGGGCGGCTCGGTGGCGCTGCACACCGCCTCGGAGCGCCTGGCCGATGACACCGTGTTGGAGTTGAGCCAGTCGACGGCCCGGCGCAAGCTTGTGGCTCTGTTGAAGGACGGGGCTTATTTCGACGGCTGGCGCATCTGGGTCGAAGGTGACGGCAACCAGCAGAAAACAATTCGCGGCGAGCGCGACGAAGGGGCTTGACACGAAATTATAACCGCGCTATGTAAATCGTACCGGAATGGATGGAGATTTGGAGGAAAGGAAGATGGCTAGGGTTTGCAAATTCAAACCGAAGAATTGTGCGGTCTGCGGCAAGGAATTTATGCGGCGGACCAATAACGCCAAGTATTGTTCGGAGAAGTGCCGCCACGAAGCATGGAAAGGGCAGGGGCGTCGGTGGGCTGCGGCGAACTCGGAAAAAGCAGGAATATACTTTCGGCAATGGGCCGCGGCGAACCGGGAAAAGTTGGTGGAATACGGACGCCAATATCGCGCGGCGAACCGGGAAAAACTGCTGGAAAAGGGGCGCCAATATCGCGCGGCGAACCCGGAAAAATGTCGTGAACAGGCCCGTCGGCGGCGTGAGATGAACCCAGAAAGAGACCGCCGCCAAAGCGCTATGCGCATCGTGGCAGCGGCTTTGTTTAATGCGGCGCGCAAGGCCGACCAGGAGTACATCGAAAAACTAATCGTGGAAGAAATGCAAAGGAAGGAGAGACTGACATGCAACCCGGATTGAACACAGGCGAAATGGGGGCCAAGCGCGCTTCTTACGAGAGCGGCCCCCGCAAGTTGCTGCGTCTGCTTTTGGAAAATCACCCTGCGATGGGGAAAACCGAAGCGATTGAGGTTTTCACAGAAGCGGTATTCCCGGAGAAAGCACACCGCGCTATCGAGCTTGCCGACCACATTGTGTATATACTGGAGTGGTGGTGCGCAAACGAGTACGACCGTCTCGTCACGGAGCCTAAAACTAAGCTGCCGCCGGCTACAGCCAAGTGGCTGGACTTGGAATACGCGCCCGACGATGCCCCGAACGGCAACGGCAGCGCCGCCGTGGTGCGCGGGGCGCCAACGCGCCCGTATAAGCCGGTAGACCGCAAAGTGCTTAAGGCCCAAGAAAAGGCGCGCGAGGAATTAGCGGCTAGCTTCGCCAAGCATTTCGGCTTGGTGTCGAGGCAAACGGTCATGCCCAATGGCAAGGCCGCCGGTGAGTGCACTTCCGCCGAGATGTTCATTTTTGCCAGGGCCTACGGCAATAGGGGTGCTGTTTGCGTGCGCCTCGCCCTGGCGGGAAAGGCGACGCCGGACACTCCGCTCGGCAAGGTTATACCCGACGACGCGCAGTGGCAGCGCGTCGTGAGCACCGACTGATGACCCGACGCATCCTCGACGAGCCGGTCCCGCACGGGGACCGGCGCCTCACCACCAAGGAAGTGGCCGAGCGGCTGCGCTGCACCGAGCAGGGCTTGGCGAACCAGCGCTCGCAAGGGCGCGGGCCGCGCTACATCAAGCTGCCGAACAGCCGCGTCCTTTACCCGGAAAGCGAGATATTCGCATACGAGATGGGGGTTGCGCGGTGACCCGCCGCGCCCCTCCCGTTCCAGACGACCCGCTCGAATATATCTGGCAAGAGGGTTACACCGCCGGCCTGCGTGCGACCAATACGCGACCAGGGGCCGCCGCCGCTTCACCCACGCAAGACCCTAAGCTATTGAAAAAGCTGGTACAGCCGGTGGGGCTCGAACCCACGACCTCCTGATCCACAGTCACACGAAATAACCTAATCAGTCATAATTTCGTATCGCCGCTCTTGCATTCCCGCGGTTTTTCCTATACGTTGAGCTACGCAGGCATACCATATCGGTGCGACCTGTGTGCGACCAGGAGGACCGGGAGAATGACCACGGACGAAAAAGCGACCATAGCGCGCGTCGCCGATTACCTCGACGCCTTGGAGCAGAAAATCGTTTTGGCGGCGGACGAGGGCGTGCTGATTATGGACTTCGCCGCCCCGAGCGCGGTGGCCGAAAAGCTGCGGGGCCTTCTGGCGGGAGGCACAGCGAAATGACCCTCACCGCCAAAGAGCTCGCCGCCCTTCCGCCGGGCGGCGTCCTGCGGGACGGCGAAGTGCTGGGCCTGCACGTCCGCGCCTTGCAGACCCGCAAGAGCTTCTATCTCTATTACCGGAGTTCGCTCGGCGAGGAGCGCAGGCCGAAGATCGGCGATTGCTCCGTGCTGACCGTCAACGAGGCCAGGCGCATCGCCCGCGAGATGCTGTCGAAGGTGGCGGCGGGCCAAGACCCGGCGGGCCAGCGCCGTGCCGGCAAGGCTGGCGCCACCGTGGCCGAACTTGTCGGCCATTACCGCGAGACGCAACTGCCGAAGAAGAAATCCGCCCGCAACATTGGCCTGCTCCTCGAAGGGTACATCCTGCCCGAACTCGGGAGCCGCAAGGTCGCCGCGCTCGACTTGGACGATGCGGAGCGCCTGCACGCCCGGATAAGCCGGACAGCGCCGATCCAGGCGAACCGGGTGCTCGCCACGCTGTCGACGCTCCTGACCCTGGCCGAGCGGCTGCGCCTGCGCCCTATAGGATCGAACTTCTGCCATCTGGTCGAGCGCAACCCGGAAAGGCCGCGCCGCCGGTATCTGGTGCCTGGCCCGGAAGCGAAGGCCATTGGGGAGGCCCTGGGAAGGCGCTGGCGGGGTTCTCAGCACGAGGCGGTGCTATTCACCTACTTGCTGCTCTTAACCGGCGCTCGCGTCTCCGAGATCGGCCAGGCGCGCGGGGAGTGGCGCCGCGGCGACCTGCTGGTCCTGCCGGAGCACAAAACGTCGCGCACGGCGGGGGACAAGATGGTGCATCTGCCGCGGCTGGCGATCGAACTGCTCGACGATCCCGAGCGGGGGCCGCACGCCCGCCCCGGCTACCTTGTCGGCGTCGCCAGTCCGGTGAAGCTGTGGAGGGCCGTGCGCAAGGAGGCCGGCTGCCCGGACCTGCGGCTGCACGATCTGCGGCATACGTTCGCCTCGTTCGGCGTGGCGGCCGAAATCGCGCTCGATACGGTGGGAGGGCTTCTAGGCCACGCGCGGACGCAGACTACCAAGCGTTACGCGCATTTGCTGAACGATCCCGCCTCGGCGGCGGTTAACCGGATTGCCGGCGGCGTCGCCGAGGCGGTCCATATCGAGGGAGTAGACAGGTAGGGCTAGTTGTAGCCCTGATCGCCGCCCTTGTCGCCATGATCGCCGGAGCCGGTTTTCTGGCCGCTGTGGACGCTTCCGTTGCCGCCGGGATTGCCAGACCCGCAGGCATTCTCCGGGTCGGGGCAGATCGTCGGGCCGCCGCCGAATAGAAAACCGATAATCGAAAGTGTCGCAAGAAAGCTCATAGTCTCATTCCTTTTGCTGGTGATGAAGTTATGTTTACTTTTTACGTGGCCTAGCGCCGCCAAGACAATGTTCCCCAATTGTGATAGCCTCGGCCATCCCGTTGCTGCCTGGGAATAGATCAATCAGTTCGTCAGTATGTTTCCAGTTTAGGAGGCCGAGCACCCACTGATTAAAACGCAGCGGTTTTACTCCGCAAAGACCTTTTTTGAGCGTAATGTTTTCAGAAAGATGGTCGCGGCAGGTAGGGTCTTGCCTAGTGCGTTTGCGCCCACCTACGACTAAGACCGGCTCCCAAGTATATGCCGTCCCGACGTTCGGCTTAAAAATAGCAAAGGGCTTTACCCAAACGCAGACCCGCGCCAGCGGAGCCGCGGCTTGATAAACAGGCAGGGAGGGCGCGGAAAGCGATACCGCCCACCCATCGGGGTAGTCCGTTTGTAGCCGGCTAACTAAATCTGCGTGGGCCGCTTCGTCGTTCCATAAGCGCGCGTCAGGATGATCGTACCTGGCGCCGCAGCCAAGATACGGCGGGTCGGCGTAACAGAACTTCATTGCTCGAACACCGTGACCCACGGGGGCAATTCGCCCTTGCCCGCGTCTTCGGCGTAGACTTCCCATCTGCTCGTGATGCCGTATTTCGGATGCACGAAGAACAGCGGTTGCGACGGCGTGCTCGGGGGCGCCCGCAGGACGTTTTGGGCATACTCGTCGAAGCCTTTAAGGCTATTGCAGACGATCGCCCTCGGCAGCCATAGCTGCTGGTGGTAGTGGCCGACGAACAAAATGTCGAAGTCGCGGCCCGCCGACATCTGCTGTTGGCGGGTCTTGATCTCGCCGCGCATGATCGGCCCGATAGCCCCGATCATGCCGTCGCCGCCGCGCGCCCCGAGCATGTCGCCGTGGGCCAGCAAAAACCGCTTGTTGAAAACGCGGAACAGGACGACGTTGCTGGCCGGAATGTCGAAGACGATCCGCTTGTCGTCCTTGAAGTGCCGGGCGAGCAATTGGTAAATAAGCCAATCGAAGTTCTTATAAACATATCGTTTATGCTCGGCCTTGAACGTATTGCGGCCGTGGTTGCCAGCGACGGCGGGGACGTAGACCGCCCCGAACTCGTCGGCCAGGGTCTCGATAGCCCACACGAGGAGGTCTAGCACCTCTAGCGTGGCCGGGATGTTTTCGTACTCGTCTGTTTTCGCAAGCTCTGGGTGGATGCCGCCGGATACGAAATCGCCGACCAGGGCGAGCACGATGCCTGGGAAGCTCTTGACGTGGTGGTTGCGGCACAGGTTGACGACCGAGGACACGATCCGCCGAACGCGCTTTCGCGCGATCTCCGGGTTGTATTCGTTGATGCCGTCGGTCTCGTCATAGCTGACGATTTCGCCGAAGTGCCAGTCCGCCAGCCCGAGCACCGGAACCTCCGGCGAGCCGCCGTTGTGGCGCTCCTTGCCGACGAGCCACTTGGGCGGGTGCGCTGGCGAGGCGACGATGCCGCCTATGATTTCGGCGATAGCCTCGTCGGCGGCCGTGGAGCGGTGCGCGTCGGCAAGCGCCCTGCGCAGCCGGCCTACCTCGTCGCGCAAGGAGACGATCTGTTTGTCCTTGGGCGACCCGCCGAGCGCAACGGCGGTTTCCCGCGGGCTCGTGGGGCCGCCGGCCAACTGGCGCTTGATTTTCCGAACGGTCTTTACGTTAACCCGTTCTTCGTTGGCGATCGTCTTGGCTAAATCGCCAGCGGTTATGCGGGCAATCACGGTGGCCCGCTTCTCCCCCGACAGCGGAGGGAACGCTTTGCCGGTCATCGCGCTATGCCTGCACGATCTTGTCGCAAAGCGGGGCGACCGGAGCGGCTATGGCAAGCGAGCCCCGCACACCCGGCTGCCCGGCCACGCCGACGATTATGCCGACGATCCGGCCGGTGTCGGAGTTGATGATCGCCGCGCCGCTCAGTCCGGGAACGACGCCCGGAGCGGCGAACACGAAGGCGAAAGCCCACGGGCCGACAGAGGGCGCGGACACGCTGCCGATTATGCCGGCCGTCTCGACGACGATCGGGAAGTTCAATGGGTATCCAGCCGCCGTGGCCGGCGTGGCGCGCTCAAGGGCACCCTCCTCGCAAGCGAGGGACAGGTAGGGCGCGCCTTCCGGCGCGGCAATCCGCAAAAGGGCAAGGTCCAGCGACGCGTCGATCCAGACCACGGCCGCCGGCAGAACCTCGTCGCTGCCCGAAAACCGGACGGTCAGTTCGGCCTGCTCGTTACGCGCGACATGCGCGGCCGTCAGCACGAGGCCGTCGCCAAGATAGGCGCCGGAGCCGTGCGAGCCCCTTGCTGTATCCGCCACGAGCACCGCCGCGTCGGCCGCCGATACCCGCGGCTGCGGGGCGTAGGTCAGGACCATCGTCGCCGTAACGATCAAAACTGCCAGCGTTATGTCGCGCCACCACATGCGAAGAACCTCCGGTCTTTCGTGGCGCCTCCTTTTAATCTCCAGGGTCTCCCACCCCTATTGGCCGAGCTTCCATTTAAAAGCGGCCCAAAGCATTGCCAGTGCGCCGACCACGACGACGCTGACGATCGTGCGTATTCCGGTTTTCCCGATCGCGTCGCGCGTCTGGCGCAGCGACCTCAGATAGGACAAATCCTTTCTAACCTCGATGAACTCGGCGGGCACCTGCGGGTCGATCCCGAGGCGCAGCAGAACCCGGTCGACCGCCGCCTCGGCCGCCATCTTGGCCGCCTCGCGGATCAGGCGCGTATCTTCTCTTGCGGTTCGGGGCATGGCTACGCCTGCGCTATGCCGGAGAGGGAGTGGAGAAGATCGAACATGGCGGCGATCTTGGCAGCGCCGGGATCGCCTTCATAGAAGAGCATCGCTCCAAGCGGTCCTGTCCAATTTCCAGCGCCGGAAACATTGCTACCTATGGTA
>JAUYJB010000059.1 GCA_030688605.1 Hyphomicrobiales bacterium | reverse complement strand
CGGGCACGCGCCGTTCCTCCCGCCGCCCTTGGGGGCGCGAGGGTATGAGGGGAGGCGGGGCGATTCGGCACCGCGATCTAATTTTTTTAGCGGCGCGTCAACGCCCCGCCAGCGGTGTTTTTCCGTTCATCCGTTCGCGTCTTCCTTACAGCTCTCAGGCGCTGGGGTCGTAGTACCCCAGGGTCGAACGGAGACGCCCGGGCCCGGAGATACCGTTGGTCTCCGACGCGGGCACCGCGCCCTTCCTACATGAGGCAGTCGGTCTGCAGCACGTACCCATTGCGGAAGGGATGCGACCGAGTCTAAGAGCGGGTTTCGGAGCGGGGATAAGTTTTCGGGCCGAATGGCGGAAAACCGCGAAAAAACGGTTCCGGATTCCGAACTCGCGGTTAACCGCGGATTAACGGGACAGCGGACTCGGGATCGGGGGAGAGAATCGCGGTAACCCGCTCCCCGGTGGGGAGAGATAATTCCGGTCCATCCTTCGGCAGACCGCTCTAGCGGTTCTCCCATTTCGGCGGGCGCTTTTCGATGAACGCGGCGAAGCCCTCCTCCGCGTCGCGCAGCAAGAGGTTGCGGACCATCGTCTTGGCGGTGAAATCGTAGGCGGTGTCGCGGTCGAGCTCGAGCTGGCGGTAAAAGGCCTCTTTGCCGAGCGCGACGACGGCGGCCGACTTGGCGGCGATGGTCGCGGCAAGCTCGCCTGCGGCGGCCGGCAATTGCGGATCGGCGACGACGCGGTTGACGAGGCCCGAAGCCGCGGCCTCCGCGGCCGACATCAGCCGGCCGGTGGCGAGGAGCTCGAAGGTCTTCTTGGCGCCGATGTTGCGGCTCAGCGCGACCATCGGCGTCGAGCAGAAAAAGCCGACATCGACGCCGTTGACCCCGAAGCGGGCGCTGGCCGCGGCGACCGCGAGGTCGCACGAGGCAACAAGCTGGCAGCCGGACGCCGTGGCGACGCCCTGGACCGCGGCGATGACCGGTTGGGGTAGGGCGATGATGGCCTGCATCAGGCGGGCGCATTGGGCAAACAGCGCCTCGTAGAAGCCGACGCCCCGGTCGGCGTCGGCGCGCCGCGCCTGCAGCTCCTTCAGATCGTGGCCGCCGCAAAACCCCTTGCCCTCGGCGCGCAGGACCACGGTGGAGACGGCGCGGTCGCGGCCGATCTCGTCGAAGGCGGCCTCAAGCGCCGCCATCATGCCGGCCGACAGGGCGTTGTAGCTCGCCGGCCGGTCGAGGGTCAGCGTGGCGATGCCGCCCTCATCCTCGCGCAGGAGGAATGGCGCCTCTTTCGCCGGGGCGGCCGTCGCGGTCTTGCGCACCGATCTTCTCTCCCGCGGACTCCGGAACCGGCCTATTGGCCAAGCACTCCGTCGAGCTCGTTCTCATATTGGTTGACCAGGGCGACATTTTCCGGAGGAGGCTGAAACCGTGCCAGCGCCGCCCGCTGGCTTTCGAGCGCGGCGATCGCAAAGCTGCGCTGCTGCGGGCCGATGGTCGCATCGGCGTTTATTTCGGCGATGGCATCGTCGATCCCCTTGAGCGGGTCGTCGCCGCCCTCGTCCCAGCCATGGGCCAGGGTGATCGAATAGGCGATGCTGAGCCAGTGGCCCATATCGGTGAAGCCATGGGCGCTGAGGAGCGCGTTCATTTGCGCGAGCGCCGCCTGCGAGGCCTGCAACGCGGCGAAGGCCGTGGCCGGGTTGCTGGCCAGGCCGCCCGGATCGACCGGGCTGCCATACCGGTCGCCGAGCGCCGTCAACTGCGGATAGCAGGCGATGAAATTCTCGATGTCCTGGGCGGTCAGCAGCACCTGGTTCGGTCCCGGCGAATACACGCCGGGCATTGCCGGCATGCCGGGCATACCGGGCATCGGCGCCTGAGCGCGGGCGCCGCCCCAGGGAAGAGCCGCGGAAAGAAGCCCCAAACAAACGGCCAGGAACGCGCCGGCCGCAAGGCGGAAGGAACGGCTCATCGCAAACATCCTCCGAACGTTACGCGTCGATCACGGACCGGCCCGCAGCGCCTCGCCAATCTTTCCGTGGTATTTGCCGACCAGACGGAGATTGGCAGGCGGTGGGGCGTGCCGCGCCGACCGCGCCGTCATGTCGGCCTTGATCTCGTCGATCAGGTCCGAAAGCTCCTGGGCGGAAGGGCTGCTGGTGCCCCGCACCGCGAAGACGATGGGGGCGAGCTGAACGGCAAGGCCCAACCGCATCGTCTCGTCCTCGCGCGCCCAATAGGCCAGCATGACCGAACCGCCGACGCTGAGCCATTCATCGAGCGTGTCGAACCCGTTCTCGGCAAGCACCGAGGCGACGGCGGGCTCCGGCGCCTGCGACCGCTCGACGAGCCTCGCATAGGGCACCAGCGGGTCGTCGGGATTGATCTCGCCCATCCGCAGGTCGCGCGCAACGCCCGGGCCGAGCCGGTGCATCGCCGCCAGCGAGGCCACGAAACGCGCGACTTGGTCCTCGCCGAGCAGCAGTCCGTCGCCGGAATCCGTGCCGTCGGTAGCGGCGAGCGCCGGTGCCGCGCCGTCTTCCGCGTAGGCGGGGGACGGGCCGAACGCTGTAAAGGCGCATAGGGCAAGCCCGACGCATGCCGTCCAAGCAGCGCGCGCATCCGCGCCGCAAAAGCTTTTAAGACTCATCGACTCGATTTCCTCAGGCCCGGTGACGCTCCAGGAACACGCATGACGGGGCGGAACGACGATGTCCGCCGCGCGCGGTCCGCGCGACGCGGGGCCACACCGCCGGCGGGCGGCGAGTCTCCGCGAATTCGCGACCGCGGTGCCACTTTTATAGGCTTCCGGCCGGCGTCCTGTCGAGAGCCGGGCCCCTGACGATCTGTAACAAGGTTGCAACAAAGGTAAATTCTCGACACCTCCACGAAACCGATTGCGGATTAAAGCGTTTTGCGCCCAACAGCTTGTTCAGCTTCGACAGTTCTGGAGACATGCAAATGCGCACAGATACGCGAATCCTTGGCCTTGCGGCGGCACTGTCGCTCGCCGGAACCGGCCTTGCCACGGCGGCCGACATCTACCAGCCGCCGCCGGCACCGGAGCCGCAAATCCCGGCGGAGGCCGCGCCGCCGCCGCCATTCTCGTGGGCGGGCCTCTACGCCGGGGTGCATGGCGGCTATGGCTGGGGCGAAGCAAACACCACCTTTGTCCCCGACATCGAACTCGATGGCGGCTTTGCCGGCGGCCAGATCGGCTTTAACTGGGCCCGTTCCAACCTCGTCCTCGGCATCGAGGGCGACATTTCCTGGAGCGGCATCGACGGCGCCATCGGCGCGCCGGCCGTATCGCACGAGATCGACTGGTTCGGCACCGTCCGCGGGCGGGCCGGATTGGCGATCGGCCGCACCTTGCCCTACGTGACCGGTGGCATCGCCTTCGCCGAGGCAAGCCGGACCGCGGGTGGCGTTGCCACCAGCGCCCGGCACACCGGCTATGTCGCCGGCGCCGGCATCGAGCGCGCCGTGACCGACAGGGTCTCGGCCAAACTCGAATACCAGTATCTCGATTTCGGCGATAAGGCCTATGTCGGGCCGGACGAGCCCGATCTGTCGGCGCATACGGTGAGGTTCGGCATCAACGCCCATTTCTAGGGGCGGGCGCCCGACCGGCCGCAAAGCGGCGCGAAGCGTAGCGCGGCGCACCCGGCGGGTTTTGCGTGGCGCGATTGGGGTAATATATTACCTCCCTGCAACAGATTGAAAATTCTGATATTTTCATGGACCGCGTGACGAAATGGGACTTGACCCGCGGGCGCGGCTCGGCTATTGGCAGCGTTTATCGAGGCGCGGGCCTGATGGCCGCGAAGCCTATCCGACAGGTCGGGAGTTGACGATGAAAACCTTTTCGGCAAAGCCGGCGGAGGTCGAGAAGAAATGGGTGCTGATCGACGCCGAGGATCTGGTCGTCGGCCGGCTCGCGGCGCTCATCGCCACGCGGCTGCGCGGCAAGCACCTTGCAAGCTACACGCCGCACGTCGACTGCGGCGATAATGTCGTCGTCGTCAACGCCGAGAAGGTGGCGCTGACCGGCAACAAGCGCCAGGACAAGGTCTATTACTGGCACACCGGCTATCCCGGCGGCATCAAGGAGCGCCGGGCGCAGCAGATCCTCGACGGCCGGCACCCGGAGCGGGTGCTGATGAAGGCGGTCGAGCGGATGCTGCCGGAAGGGCCGCTGGCGCGCAGGCAGCTCAAGAATCTGCGCGTCTATGCGGGGGCCGAGCACCCGCACGCGGCCCAGCAGCCCGAAACCCTCGACATAGCGGCCCTTAACGGCAAGAACCGGAGGCAGTGATGGCGGAGCAGGAGATCCAGTCGCTCGAGCAGCTCGGCGAGGCGATGGGAACGACCGAGGCGCCGACCGCGCCGGTCTACGAGCAGGAGCTCGACGCCCATGGCCGCGCCTATGCGACCGGCAAGCGCAAGGACGCGATCGCGCGGGTGTGGCTGAAGCCGGGGCCGGGAAAGATCATGGTCAACGGCAAGGACCACGGCGAATATTTCGCCCGGCCGGTGCTGCGCATGGTGCTCGAGCAGCCGCTGGTCGCGGCCGGCCGCAAGGGCCAGTACGACATCGTCTGCACGGTCTCGGGCGGCGGCCTTTCGGGCCAGGCCGGCGCCGTGCGCCACGGCCTTTCCAAGGCCCTGACCCGCTACGAGCCGGAGCTGCGCGCCGTGCTCAAGAAGGGCGGGTTCCTGACCCGCGACCCACGCGTCGTCGAGCGCAAGAAGTACGGCCGCCGCAAGGCCCGCCGCAGCTTCCAGTTCTCCAAGCGGTAGGGCGGAGTGAGGAAAGATGGGAACCGGTTTTCCGCCCGCATCCGGCTCTATCTTATTAGAGTCGATCACGTTTTATGATTTTTGATCGATTCGATCCAAAATCATCGTGATCTAGGCCGCATCGGCATTCGTTTGCGATAGGCCGGTCGGGCTCAGCTTGGCCGGCCTTGCGGCGTCTGGCCGCTTTTTCTTCTTGAGCCGTTCTGATACCACTCGCCGCCATGAGGACTGCGCCGTGAGCGACAAGACCCATCCGAAACCCACGGACAACGCCTTTCTGGGCAGGAGCCTGAAGGGCGGCTCGAAGGAGCCGACCTTTTCAGGCGCGCTGTCCTTCATGCGCCGGCGCTACACGCGCGCGCTCGAAGGCGTCGACGTCGCGGTCTGGGGCATTCCGTTCGATGCCGCGACTTCGAACCGGCCGGGCGCGCGCTTCGGGCCGCAGGCGATCAGGCGCGCCTCGGCGATCCTCGAAGGCGACCCGCAGTATCCCTTCCACGCCGACCCGTTCGAAAAGCTGGCGGTCGTCGATTACGGCGACTGTTCGTTCGACTATGGGCGGCAAGGGGAAATCCCGGCCTGCATCGAGGCGCAGGCGCGGGAGATTCTGGAAAAGGGCGTTGGGCTCGTCTCGCTCGGCGGCGACCATTTCGTCACCGGACCGCTCCTGAAGGCGCACGCGGGCCTGCACGGGCCGCTGGCGCTGGTCCAGTTCGATGCCCATCAGGACACCTGGCCCGACGACGGCGAGCGGATCGACCACGGCACCTTCGTCGCCCGGGCGGTGCGCGACGGCATCATCGACCCGAAGCATTCGATCCAGATCGGCGTGCGCAGCCACGCGCCGGAGAGCTGCGGGCTCGACATCCTCTACGGCTTCGACGTGCACGCCATGAACGCGAAGGAAGTCGCCGCCCGCATCGCCGACCGCGTCGCCGGCAGGAAGGTGTATCTCACCTTCGACATCGACTGCCTGGATCCTGCCTTCGCGCCGGGCACCGGCACGCCGGTCGCGGGCGGCCTATCGTCGGCCCAGGCGCTCGCCATTCTGAGGGCGCTGGGCGAGGTCGATTTCGTCGGCATGGACGTGGTCGAGGTGGCGCCGGCCTACGACCACGCCGACATCACCGCGCTTCTGGCCGCGACCATCGTGCAGTACTATCTCGGCCTCCTCGCCGAGCGGCGCGGATAAGCCCTTCCAGCGAGTTGCTGAAAGACGCCGATTGGGGCTGCCCCAAGCACCTCTTTCCGGTGGGCCGATTTGGCCCATCGAATCGATTCCCTATAACCATGAACCGCTCTAGCCCCCGCGCCGTCATTCCGGCGAAAGCCGGTATCCAGAAAAGCGGGTGCCCAAAGCACCGCCGCTCAATCTGGATCCCGGATCGCGCTCCGGCTCATCGCCTTGGCCTGCACGCCGCCCCGGCCGTCGCTTGTCCGGGATGACGGGGGGACGTATATAGCGGCTTCCATCGCACCCTTTCACCAGCCTGTTAGGAGCGGTTTCATGGCGGCGAAGAAGCGGATCGCGATCCTCGGAGCCTCGGGCTATACGGGCGCCGAGCTGGTGCGCCTGCTGCTTGCCCATCCGCGGGTCGAGATCGCGCGGTTGACCGCCGACCGCAAGGCCGGGCAGGAGATGGCGGACATCTATCCGCAATTTGCCGGCGCCGACCTGCCGCGGCTGGTGGCGCTCGACGGCGTCGATTGGGCCGGCGAGGCGCTCGACCTCGTCTTCTGCGCGCTGCCGCCCGGCACCACCCAGACCGTCATCAAGGCGCTCGTCGCCGCCGCGCCGCAGACCAGGATCGTCGACCTGTCGGCGGATTTCAGGCTCGCCGACGTGCACGCCTATGCGCACTGGTACGGCCACGAGCACCAAGCCCCGGAGCTGCAGAAAGAGGCGGTCTACGGGCTCACCGAAATCTACCGGCGGCAGATCAAGCAGGCGCGGCTCGTCGCCAATCCCGGCTGCTATACGACGACGGCGCAATTGCCGCTGATCCCGCTCCTGAAGGCGCGGGCCATCGAGCCTGCCCGGATCGTCATCGACGCCAAGTCGGGCGTCTCCGGCGCCGGGCGCGCGGTCAAGGAGGCCAATCTGTTCACCGAGGTCTCCGAGGGCATGCACGCCTATGGGGTCGGCCACCACCGGCACATGGCCGAGCTCGACCAGGAGTTCTCGCGCGCCGCCGGAAAGCCGGTGATCGTCACCTTCACGCCGCACCTGGCGCCGATGAACCGCGGCATCCTGGCGACGATCTATGTCGAGACGCGGCGCAAGCGCAGCGCCGAGGACCTGCATGGCCTCCTCGACAAGGCCTATTCGCGCGAGCCGTTCGTGCATGTGCTCCCCTTAGGCCAAGTGCCGCAGACGCGCCATGTGCGCGCGACGAACCACGTGCAGATCGGCGTGGTTCAGGACCGCATCGAGGGCCGGGCGATCATCTGCTCGGTGCTCGACAATCTGACCAAGGGCGCCTCCGGCCAGGCGGTGCAGAACATGAACCTGATGCTCGGGCTTCCCGAGACGACGGCGCTTGAGGCGCGCGCGGTGTTTCCGTGAGGGGCGGCATGAAAATGCGCAGCTTGTTCGCGCGGGCTTGCTTCGCGGCGGCGGTGGTTGCCGGGGCCGCCGGCGCGGCCGACGCGCAACAGGCCGTCGATCTCGAGCTCGTCCTGCTCGCCGATGCGAGCGGATCGATCGACGACGGCGAGATCCGCTTTCAGCGCCAGGGATACGCGGCGGCGATCACCCACCCGCAGGTTCTCTCCGCCATCGCCAGCAACCTGCACCAGCGCATCGCCGTCACCTATGTGGAATGGGGCGACGCCGGCTCGCAGGAGGTCGTCGTCCCGTGGACCATCGTCGGCGGAGCGGAGGACGCTGCGGCGTTCGCGCAGAAGCTCCTCAGCGTCCCGCGCCTTGCCTTCGGCCGCAACGCCATCGGCAGCGCCCTGACAAAAGCCGAGGCCCTGATCGAAACGAATGAGATCGCGGGCGACAGGCGCGTGATCGACCTTTCCGGCGACAGCGCCAACAACTGGAACGGGCCGCCGATCGAGCTTGTCCGCCAGAGGATCATTTCCAAGGGGATCACCATCAACGGGCTCGCGATCCTGTGCCGCGAGGTCGATTGCGGGGGGCGGGCGGCCAATTACGACCTCGAACGGGCGTTTGCCGCCCGCATCATCGGCGGTCCCGGCAGCTTCGTGGTCACGGCGGACTCGAGGACGACCTTCGCCGAGGCCGTGCGGCGGAAGCTGATCCTGGAGATCGCCGGCCGGCGACTTCCCCGCGCCTTCGCGGATGCCGAGTAGGCCCGGCCGATGATCGATCCGCAGACGCTGGGAGTGATGGCGCTTGCCATCGGCGCCGGCGCCTTCGTCAAGGGCGTCACCGGCGCCGGCCTGCCGGTCATCGCCGTGCCGGTTCTCGCCATCTTCTTCGGGGTCCCGAAATCGATCGCCGTGCTGGTCGTGCCGGTGCTGCTGACCAATGCCTGGCAGGCGGTCGAGTATCGCGAGGCGCGCGGCGAGGCCCGGTTCCTGCCGTGGATGCTGGCGGCCGCCGTGCCGGGCATCCTCATCGGGACCTGGCTCCTGGCCGAACTGCCGGAGCGGCAGCTTGCCAGGGGACTCGGCGCCATGGTCGTCTGCTATATCGTGCTGCAACTCCTGCACCCGAGCTTCAGCCTGTCCGGGCCGGTCGGCCGCCGGATGGCGCCTTTCGCCGGCTTCGTCTCCGGCGCGCTGCAGGGCTCGACCGGCATCTCGGCGCCGGCGAGCGTCACCTTCCTGCATTCGCTGCGCCTGACGCGCGAGGCCTATATCTTCTCCTTGTCGTCGCTGTTCTTGATCTTCTCGACGACCCAGATCCCGGCGCTGAGCTATGCCGGGTTCTTGAACCGGCAGGTGTTCCTGGAGGGGCTTCTGGCGATCATCCCGGCCGTCGCCATGTTGCCCGTCGGCGGCTTCGTCGGCCGGCGCATCAGCCGCCAGGTGTTCGACAAGATCGTGCTGGCGATGCTCGCCATCATCGCCGTCAAGCTGCTGTTCGGGAATTAGACCGTGATGGTGTTCGGTCACCGCACGGGTTGCCCTTCCCCCTTGCAAAATTCAAGGGTTAGCCCCCGCTCCGTTCGGCCAACCTCTTGATTTTGCTTTCTCTCCCGCAAGGGGGAGAGGGGTTTTACATGGACCCTTATTGGGGCCAGCGGGCCAGGGCGGCCGCCGGGTAGCGGCCGCCGGCGGCGATGCCGGGCGGGTAGGCGGCATCGAGCCGCGCCACGTCCTCGGGCGAAAGCTCGATCTCGATCGCGCCGATATTCTCCTCAAGATGTCGGCGCGTCTTGCTGCCGGGGAAGGGGACGATCGGCCCGTCCTTGGCCAGCACCTAGCCCGGATTTCTCACACCCTCACGAGGCGTCATCGCCCTCGGGCGGCGCCGGTCCGGCAGGAGAAGTCCGAAAAGCGTAGCCTTTCCTACGGTTGAGGACTTCGACGAACCGGAAGGCCCGCCCGGGGCGACCCGGAGGGCGGGGCGCATTTGCCGACAGGCTGTGTCAAAGCATTTGACCGTAGCCCCACTACGCTCGGCATGCTTTTCCTGACCTGTCGGCAAATTCGCCTCCGTGACGCCCATGACGGTGTGAGAATTCCGGGCTAGGCAATGGCGATCTGCGGCAGGCTCGCGCCCTTTTCCGCGGCGATGTCGCGCGCGGTCTGGCGCAGGGCGAGGTTCCGTTTCAGATTTTCGCCCTTGAAGCGCTCGCGCTCGGGCCGGTCATCGCCCTCCTGCCAGCCGCCGGAGCCGATCGTCTCGGTCAACAGGCCGCGGGAGATCGGCGCATAGCCCATTAGCCCCATGCCGAGCTCCTCGCACAGGGCCACGTGGCGCGCCTCGGCATCGCGCGAGAACAGCGAATATTCCATCTGCAACGAAGCAAGCGGATGAACGGCGGCGGCGCGGCGGACGAAGGTGGGGCCGGCCTCGGAGAGGCCCAGGAAGCGGATTTTGCCGTCCTCCTTGAGCCGGACCATTTCTCCGACGGTGTCCTCGATGGGCACATTCGGATCGGGCCGCGAAGGGCACCAAATGTCGATCATTTCGAAACCGAAACGTTTCAGGCTCTGCTCGCAATCCCGGCGGACCGTCTCCGGGGCGGCGCTGGAGCTCACCAGACGGGCGCCGGCGCGCCGGGTGCCGAACTTGCAGTGGACGATGACATTGTCGCGGCAACCCTTGAGCGCCTTGCCGATCAGCGCCTGGTTGTGGCCGCAGCCGTAACTGACCGACGTGTCGAGGAAGTTGACGCCGAGTTCGACGGCGCGGCGGATGGTGGCGATGGACTCCTTGTCGTCGGCAGGGCCATAGGCGCCCGACATGCTCATGCAGCCAAGCCCGATGGCCGAGACGCGCAAGCCCGTATTGCCGAACGGCCGGTATCTCATGGGCGCCGCCTCAATCCGCCCGGAGGCTCGCCACGGTCGCCGCAAGCGCCGCCTCGTAGGCGGTATGCCTCAATGGGCCGAGCAGGCGCTCGATCTTGGCGCCGTCGAAGCTGATCGGCTTCACATATTCGGGCACCATCGGCATGAAATCGCGCAGCTCCTTTTTGAACGGACTGACGAGCCGCAGCATGAAAGGCCCGGCGGCGCGCACCCTGACGTCGCGCTTCAGCAGGCCCTTGAGGATTGCCGCGATCTCTTTGGCGGAGATGGGCCCCGACCCCGGAATGATCCAGTCCTCGCCATAGGCTTCCTCGTGAACGATAAGGTCGGCGGCGATGCGCATGGCGTCCGGCACGTAAATATGGTCGCGCTTGACGTCGGCCGCCCCGACCCAGTTCATCGGCTTGCCGGCGACCGCGTCCTTAATGGCCGTTTGCAGGAGGCTCACCTCGACATGCGGGCCGAAGAAGTCGGGCAGGTGGATGACCGCCGCGCCGGCGGCGCGCAGAATGTCCTCGGTCTCGCGGCGCAGCCGCGCCCACAGCGGGCCGCCGGAGCGGGCATGCGCTTCCGAAAGCGGCGTCTCGACGATCGGCATGTAGCACCAGTAGCTCGAGACCTGCAGGCATTTGGCGCCGGTCCTTCCGATCGCCGCGGCGAGGTTGCGCGCCGTCCGCGGGTGATCGGCCATCCGGTCGGCGGGAAAGCCGATGCAATCGACGACGAGGTCGCAGCCGTCGATCGCTGCGGCCAAGGCGGCGGGGTCAAGCGCATCGCCGGTGCGCCGTTCGATCCCGGCGCCCGGGAAGGCGGCTTCGAGCCCCTTGGCGCTGCGCGACATGACGCGGGTCGCGATGCCGCGACCGGTTAGTTCCGCGGCCAGCGCCCGCCCCGTCGGGCCGGTCGCGCCGAGCACGGCGACCTTTTCGAATTTCAGGGTTTGGGTCATGCGCGCGTGTTAGCAGCCAAGAAGACACGCGGCAATGCGGGCTGCGGATTTTGCGCCGGCGCGCGCGGCGCCGCGCGTCAGTCCTTGATCTTGACGTAGGAGCCCGGCGCGTCCTCGATCGGCTTGAGCTTGCCGCCGCCGATCTTGCGCGCCGGCACCTTCTTGTCGTGCAGCGCCGTGATCCACTGCTGCCAGTCCGGCCACCAGGAACCAGGGTGCTCGTCGGCCGCCTTCAGCCAGTCGTCGAAGCCGCCCTTGGCCGCTCCGCCCGTCCAGTAGCAATATTTGTCCTGCGACGGCGGGTTGACGACGCCGGCGATATGGCCCGAGCCGGACATCACGTAACGCACCGGGCCGCCGAAGAACTGGCTGCCCAGGAACACCGACTTGGCCGGCGCGATATGATCCTCGCGGGTGGCCAGATTGTAGATCGGCATGCGCACCTTGGAGAGGTCGATCTTGCGTCCGCCGATCACCATCTCGCCCTTGGCGATGGCGTTTTTCAGATAGCACTGGCGCAGATAGTAGCTGTGATTGGCCGCCGGCACGTGGGTCGAATCCGAATTCCAATAGAGAATGTCGAAGGGGAAGGGGACCTCGCCCTTCAGATACGTGTTGACGACGTAAGGCCAGATCAGGTCGTTGGCCCGCAGAAGGTCGAACACGGCGGCCATGCGGCGGCCTTCGAGATAACCCTTTTCCTTCATGTCCTTCTCGAGCGCGGCAAGCTGCTCCTCGTCGACGAACACTTTCAGGTCGCCGGCGTAAGTGAACTCGACCTGGGTGGCGAGGAAGGTGGCGCTGGCGACGCGGTTGTCGCGCTTCGAGGCCATGTAGGCCAACGCGACCGCCAACAGCGTGCCGCCGACGCAATAGCCGACGGCGTTGACCTTCTTCTCGCCGGTCGCCTTCTCGGCCGCGTCGAGGGCGGCGAAAATTCCCTCGCGCATATAGTCTTCGAAAGTCTTGTGGGCGAGGCGCTTGTCGGGGTTGACCCAGGAGATGACGAACACCGTGTGGCCCTCATCGACGCACCATTTGATGAAGCTCTTCTTCGGCGACAGATCGAGAATGTAATATTTGTTGATCCACGGCGGCACGATCACGAGCGGCCGCTTCAGCACCTGCTTGGTGGCCGGAGCATATTGGATGAGCTGAATGAGCTCGTTCTGATAGACGACCTTGCCCGGCGTCACGGCAAGGTTTTCGCCGACCGTGAAGGCGGAAAGATCGGTCTGGCGGATCTTCAGGTCGCCCTTGCCGCTTTCGAGGTCCTCGGCCAGCAATTCCATGCCGCGCACCAGATTGGCGCCGTTGGAGGCCAGCGTCTCGCGCAGGAGCTCCGGATTGGTCAGCACGAAATTCGTCGGCGCCAGCGCGGCGCTGATCTGCTTGACGTAGAATTCGGCCTTTCGCCGCGTGTGCTCGTCGATGTCGTTGGTGCGCTCGACCATGTTCTCGGCCCAGCGCGCGGTCAAAAGATAGGCCTGCTTGACGAAGTCGAAGAACTGGTTTTCCGACCATTCGGGGTGGCTGAACCGCTTGTCGCCGGGGTGCGGCCTGATCGCCGGTTCCGTCTGCTGGCCCATCATCCGCTGCATGGCGCCGGTCCACAGCCCCATATAGCTGTGCCATAGCTCCGCCTGGGCATCGAGCGCGCGTTTCGGGTCCTTCAGCCAGTTTTGGGCGAGAGCCCCCAAGGTGGTGGCGAAGCTGGCCAGGCTGCCAGCGGGTCCCGCGTCGGGAGAGCCGTTCATGCGCGGCGCGGCATAGGACGACATGACCTTGCCGCCCACTTCCATCAGGCGGATCATATTGCGCCCGAACGCCTCCGCGTCGGGAACAAGGTTCTCGGTGCGCTCCTCTTGGTCTTGCTGCGCCATGGTAACTCCGGCAAATGTCGAATTGTGTTAAGTTAGGGTTGGCTACATGGTTTTGACATAATGGAGAGTTATGGCGAAAGCAATGCGGCGTTATGAGCCGGCGTTGCGGAATGCTTAATCGAGGCTTTTTCCGCCGGGACGCGGGACGAAGATGACCAAGATCCTCATGGGTCTGATGTTTCTGGCGCTCGCCGCCGCGGCGGGCTGCTCGACCGCGGACGACCTCACGGCGGAAGGTCCGCTGGCCTATCCCAATCTGAACCAGCAAGCCGTCGCGCGCCCGGAAGGGCTTATGACGCCGCAGCAATCGCAAGCCGAGATCTCGGCCCTCAACAAGGGCGCGGTCGCGCAGGTCGCCGCCGCCAAGCGCGAAATCGAGGCCAGGCAATAGGCACGAAAACCGCCTGGAGACCGCGCCGCAGGCCCCGGCAAAGCTTTGAAATAATCCGTTGTTTCGTCTAGTAAGCACTATGGGCCATCGGCGCGCGAACGCCTTGGATGGAATGCTCTGAGGAGAGGGACTTCCGGTGCCGCACGAGTTTCACCGCGTCAAGCGCCTGCCGCCTTACGTCTTCGAGGAGGTCAACCGCCTCAAGGCGGAGGCCCGCGCCGGCGGCGCGGATATCATCGATTTCGGCATGGGCAACCCCGACCTGCCGACGCCGGACTACATCGTCGAGAAGCTCATCGAGACGGTCAGGAAGCCGCGTACCCACCGCTATTCGGCCTCGCGCGGCATTCCGGGCCTGAGGCGCGCCCAGGCCGCCTATTACGGCCGCCGTTTCGGCGTCAAGCTCGATCCCGAGACCCAGGTCATCGCCACCCTCGGCTCCAAGGAAGGGATCGCCAACATGGCCCAGGCCATGACCGCGCCCGGCGACGTGGTGCTGGTGCCCGACCCGACTTACCCGATCCACCAGTTCGGCTTCCTGCTTTCCGGCGGCGTGATCCGCCATTTGCCGGCCCGGCCGGACGAGGAGTTCATGCGCCGGCTCGACCACGCGATGCGCCACTCGATCCCCAAGCCGATCGCGGTGATGCTCAACTTTCCGTCCAACCCGACCGCCTTCGTCGCCGACCTCGACTTCTACAAGGAAGTGATCGGCTACGCCCGCAAGAAGGACCTGTTCGTGCTATCGGACCTGGCCTATGCGGAGATCTATTTCGACGGCCACCCGCCGCCCTCGGTGCTCGAGGTTCCCGGCGCCATGGATGTGGCGGTCGAGTTCACCTCGCTGTCGAAGACCTTCTCCATGCCCGGCTGGCGCATGGGCTTCGCGGTCGGAAACGCGCGGCTGATCGCGGCGCTGGCGCGGGTCAAGTCCTATCTCGACTATGGCGCGTTCACGCCGATCCAGGTCGCCGCCGCCGCCGCGCTCAACGGGCCGGAGGAGGAGATCGCCAAGATCCGCGAAGTCTACAAGACGCGCCGCGACGCCATGGTCGCGACATTCACGCGGGCCGGCTGGCCGATCCCGGAGCCGGCGGCGACCATGTTCGCCTGGGCGCCGGTGCCTGAGCGGTTCAAGGCGCTCGGCTCGCTCGGCTTTTCCAAGTTGTTGATCGAGAAGGCGGACGTGGCGGTGGCGCCGGGCATCGGCTTCGGCGAATATGGCGAGGGGTTCGTGCGCATCGCGCTTGTGGAAAACGAACAACGCATCCGCCAAGCCGCGCGCAACATTCGGCGTTTTCTTGCATCGGCCGATGAAACATTGCACAACGTGGTCCCAATCACGGCATCGCGGTCGTCCTGACACCGCGACTTTCGGCCTCGCAAGTTTGATCGGCGTCGGGTTTCCCCATGACGGAGCCATTGAAGGTGGGCATTGCCGGGCTCGGCACCGTCGGCGCGGCGGTGGCGGGTCTCTTGCGCGAGCGGGCGGGCGACCTTGCCCAGCGGTGCGGCCGGGAGATCCGGGTTACCGCCGTCTCCGCGCGGCGGCGCGATAACGACCGCGGCGTCGACCTTTCCGACCTGCCGTGGTTCGACGATGCCGCAGCGATGGCGCGCGAGGCCGACATAGATGTGTTCGTCGAGCTGATTGGCGGCGAGGACAGCGTGGCGCTGGCGACGGTGGAGGCGGCGCTGAAAGCCGGCCGCCACGTGGTCACCGCCAACAAGGCGCTGCTCGCCCGCCATGGCGTGGCGCTGGCGCGGGCGGCCGAGGACAAGCACGTGGCGTTGAATTTCGAGGCCGCGGTCGCCGGCGGCATTCCGATCATCAAGGTGCTGCGCGAAAGCCTGGCGGGCAACCGGATCAGCCGCGTCTATGGCATTCTCAACGGCACCTGCAACTATATCCTGACCCGCATGGAGCGGGAGGGGCGCCCGTTCCAGGAAATCCTCGAAGACGCACAGCGCATCGGCTATGCGGAGGCCGATCCCGCCTTCGACATTTCCGGTCACGACAGCGCACACAAACTTGCCATCCTGACCAGCCTTGCGTTCGGCACGCGGATCGACTTCGAATCGATCTATGTCGAGGGCATCGAAAGCATTACGCCGGAGGATCTGCGCGCCGCCGACGAGCTCGGCTACCGGATCAAGCTCCTCGGCGTCGCCATGGCGACCGACACGGGCATCGAGCAGCGGGTGCATCCGACCATGGTGGCGAAGACATCGCCGATCGCCGAGGTCCACGGCGTGACCAACGCAATCGCCATCGACGGCGACTATGTCGGCGAGATCCTGCTGATCGGTCCCGGCGCCGGCGGCAAGGCAACGGCTTCGGCGGTCGTCGCCGACATTTGCGAGATTGCCGTCGGCGTGGTGCTGCCGCCCTTCGCGGTGCCGGCGCGGATGCTGAAGCCCTATAAGCGGGCGCGGATGCGCGCGCATGAGGGCGGGTACTATATCCGCCTGTCCGTGTTCGACCGGCCGGGCGCCTTCGCGGCGATCGCCAAGCGCATGGCCGAGCAGGACATTTCGCTTGAGAGCATCATGCAGAAGGGCGCGCGCGACGGGCTTGCGCAGCAGCCAAGGCCGGTCATTCTGATCACTCATGAGACGACCGAGGCGCAGATCCGCAAGGCGCTTGCCGCCATCAAGACCGACGGGCATATCGAAGGCGATCCGCAGATGATCCGGATCGAGCAGGCCTAACCGGGTTCGACGACTTGAACCGGCGGCGGCCACGGGGAGTGAAGGCCATGAAAAAACCAACGCGAAAAGCTGCTCTGCAACGTGTTCTTACCCTCGAGGTGGTGCGTGTCACGGAACGGGCCGCGGTCGCCGCGGCGCGGCTGCGCGGGCGCGGCGACGAGATAGCCGCCGACCAGGCCGCGGTCGACGCCATGCGGCGCGAACTCAACCGGCTGCCGGTCAGGGGCACCGTGGTGATCGGCGAGGGCGAGCGCGACGAGGCGCCGATGCTCTATATCGGCGAGAAGGTCGGCACCGGCGAGGGGCCGGAGGTTGACATCGCGCTCGACCCGCTGGAAGGCACCACGATCACCGCCAAGGCGCTGCCCAACGCGCTTGCCGTCATCGCCATGGCGGAGAGCGGCAGCCTTCTGCACGCGCCCGACGTCTATATGGACAAGATCGCCATCGGTCCCGGCTATCCGCAGGGACTCGTCGATATCGAGGCCGATCCGGGCGACAATATCAAGAACCTGGCCAAGGCCAAGGGGGTGCCGGTGGCCGAGATCACCGCCTGCATCCTCGACCGGCCGCGTCACGCCAAGGTGATCGAAGCGGTGCGCGCGGCCGGCGCCGCGATCCGCCTCATCGGCGACGGCGACGTTGCCGGCGTCATCCATACGACCGACCCGGCGGAGACCGGCATCGACATCTATATGGGCATTGGCGGGGCGCCGGAAGGCGTGCTGGCGGCAGCCGCGCTGCGCTGCATCGGCGGCCAGATGCAGGGCCGGCTTCTCCTCGACACCAAGGAGAAGCGCGAGCGGGCAGGCCGCATGGGCATCGAGGACCCCGCCCGCATCTATTCCATCGAGGAGATGGCGAGCGGCGACGTGCTGTTCGCCGCCACCGGCGTCACCGACGGCAATATGCTGTCGGGCGTGCGCTTCACCCCCGACGAGATCACGACCGACAGCATTGTCATGCGCTCCTCGACCGGGACGGTGCGGCGCATCCACGCCGAGCACCGCGACTACCTCAAGTTCGAGTCCGCCTAGCGGGCTGCCGAAAAACGGGGTTTGAGCGAGCGAAAGTACCTCTCCCCGGTGGGGAGAGGTCGCACGCCAGAGCGAAGCGACGGCGGGCGGGCGAGGGGGCCTAAGAGTTTCAACAAGTCACGCATGTCCCCCCTCACCCGGTTCCTCTCCCCACAGGGGAAAGGGGATGGAAGGATCGGCTTCCATCGCACTTTTTCAACAGCGTGCTGGAGCGCTCCAGGGTGTGACCGGATATATCGACATCTATTGCGAGCGGACGGAGCCGGGGCTCTGGGCCGAGCCGCTGAATGCGCTGTCCAACCTCGCCTTTTTCATCGCCGCGATGGCGGCGTTCCGGCTGGCGCGGCGGCGCGGCGGGCGGAAATTCGAGAGCGGGCTGCTGATTGTTGTTATCGTTCTCATCGGCACCGGCAGCAGCCTGTTTCATCTTCTGGCCGATCGCTGGGCGCAGCTGGCGGACGTGCTGCCGATCCTTATCTACCAGGCTGCCTTTATCGGCATCTACGCCCTGCGGGTGATGCAATGGAATGCGCCGAGTGCCGCGCTTCTACTGGCCTTTTTCTTCCTCCTCACCTGGCTTTTCGGGCTCGCGCCCCGGGAGTGGCTGAACGGCTCGCTTAGCTACGGTCCCGCATTGCTGTTTCTCGTTGGACTGGGGGCCTATCATTACCGCCAGGACCGGCTGGCGCGCGCGACGCTGTTGCTGGCGGCCGGCGTGTTCGTAATTTCACTGACGTTCCGCTCCATCGATATGCAGATCTGCCCGACGCTGCCGGCCGGCGTGCACTATCTCTGGCACATGCTGAACGCGGTTGTGCTGTTCTTGACCATGCGGGCTCTGCTACTGAACACGGGTGAGGCTGAATTCAGCGATTCGCGCTAGAGCGGGATGAGCGGCGGCGATGCGGTCAACGAGCCCGCAAAGACACTATTCCGATCCGGGCCCGGAAGACAGCTCGGCGTTCTTTCTCGGGGTGCGCCAGTCTGCGACCGGGCGGGCCTGGCGCGACCGCCTGTCGCCGGAGCTCGCGCGCTTGGGCGCGGCCATTGCCCGCCAAAACGAGCTGCCGGAACTGTTGGGGCGCATTCTCGCCGGCCGCGAGGTGACGCCTGAGACCTGCGCGGCGTTTCTCGACCCGACGCTGCGCGAGACGATGCCCGACCCGGCGGGGCTGACCGACATGGAGGCGGCGGCGGAGCGCATCGCCGAAGCGGTCCGCAACGGCGAGCAAATCGCGGTCTTCGGCGATTACGATGTCGACGGCGCAACCTCGGCGGCGCTTCTGGCGCGCTTCCTGCGGGCGGTCGGCAGCGACGCCGAGGTCTATATCCCCGACCGCATCTTCGAGGGTTACGGCCCCAGTGTCGAAGCGCTGCGGACGCTGCAGCAACGCGGGGCCAAGCTCCTCGTCTGTGTCGATTGCGGCAGCGCCAGCCACGCGGCGCTCGATTGGGCCGCGGCCAACGATCTCGACGTGATCGTCTTCGACCATCACCAGGTCGGTGGTGCGCCGCCGCCGGCCCTGGCGCTGGTCAATCCCAACCGCCAGGACGATCTCAGCGGCTGTGGGGGGCTGGCCGCGGTCGGGGTAACGTATCTCGCCGTCGTCGCGGTCAACCGGGTGCTGCGCTCCGCGGGCTGGTACGAGCAAGGGCGCGCCGAGCCCGACCTCCTTGCCTGGCTCGACCTCGTCGCGCTCGGCACGGTGTGCGACGTGGTGCCGCTCACCGGGCTTAACCGCGCCTTCGTCGTCAAGGGCCTCCTGGCGCTGCGCCGCGGCGCGAATCCGGGCCTTGCGGCGCTCGCCGAGCTGGCGGGCGGAGCGAGGCTGCCCGATACCCAGAGTCTCGGCTTCATCCTCGGCCCGCGCATCAACGCCGGCGGGCGGATCGGCCGCGCCGATCTCGGCGCGCAGCTTTTGGCGACAGAGGATCGGGAAGAAGCGCGCGAAATCGCCGTAACGCTCGACCGGCTCAATTCGGAGCGCCAGGAGATCGAGCGGCGGATCGTCCACGAGGCCATGGCCGAAGCCGAAGCGGGCCTCGGCAACCGCTCCCAGGACCCCGTCGTGCTGGTCACAGGCGAAGGCTGGCATCCGGGCGTGGTCGGGCTGGTGGCGACGCGCCTCAAGGACCGCTTCCGCCGCCCTGCGCTGGCCATCGCCTTCGACGAGAGCGGCCCAGGGACAGGCATCGGGACCGGCTCGGCGCGCTCGATCCCCGGCGTCGATCTCGGCGGTGTGGTGCGCGAGGCGCTTTCAGCCGGCCTGATCGTCAAGGGCGGCGGCCACGCCATGGCCGCCGGGCTGACGCTCGAGCGCGAAAATCTTCCGGCGCTGCGCGCGTTCCTGCACGAGAAATTGTCGGCGCCGGTGCTCGGCGCCCACGAGATCGACTGGCTGAGGATCGACGGGGCGATGACGGCGGCCGGCGCCGGGCCGGATTTTCTTAAGACCCTCGACCGCGCCGGGCCTTACGGGTGCGCCAACCCGGAGCCGTGCTTCGCCTTTCCGGGCCACAGGATAGCCTATGCCAAGATCGTCGGCCGCGGCCATGTGCGCTGCACGCTGCAAGCCGCCGACGGCAGCCGGATCGAGGCCATCGCGTTTCGCGCCGCAGGCCAACCCCTTGGCGATTTTCTGCTCGCCGAACGCCGGGCGCTGGCCCATGTCGCCGGCCATTTGCGGCTGTCGCATTGGAATGGGCGGACGCGG
>JAUYJB010000058.1 GCA_030688605.1 Hyphomicrobiales bacterium | reverse complement strand
CGTTGTGAGATAACCTGCCGTCCCGGTCGGCTTCTTACGGAAAATTTAGCGTTGACAAATTGAACTAGCCGGCAGATATTTCAACCGATGCGAAAAAGTTCTCTGACCCCAATTTTCCATTGGGGTTATGGCGGCATCTCGGTCCTTCCAAGCGGTAATCTCACCATACTCTCGGCACTCGCCTCGATCCTTCTAAACAGGGGGGATGCAGGTCGCGATCGCTATATTGCAATTCTCGAAGATCACTTCTCACGTGAGCGCAATCCGAACATTTGGAAGGCGCTCCTCTTGAGGCTCAGCAACGCTGGCGGCTCGACACCGCAAGTAGTGTCGAACTTCATCCGTAAATTGTTTGATCGCTTCCCTGAAATCCTCGCTACCGGAGAAGGGGTCATCTTTCTTGCCTACGCGCAGCGCTGGGATGAGCAGCTTGTGTTCGAGCTCATCAGCGATTGGCGCAAGTCGGACCGAACGTTTCTGCAACAGGCGTACGGCGAACTTGTTGGCTTGGTCGCTACAGTGAAGGCGAATGATAACTGGGTATGGGCTCGGGACGAGATCATCGCGTCCGGCACTGACGAGATAAAGATCGGCTTGGCGCATGCCGCTGTGAATCTGTGGTCGGATGAGAAGCTACGGCCGATTGCCTTTGAGACGCTGCTGGCTTTGCTACAAGGGGCGAACAAGGACCTGGTCGCTGTGGTGATGGACGTCTTCAGGGTTACCGACGAATTCGCACCCGACGCGCTAACGGCCGAATTGTTACGCGCGTTGGCAGACCCCAGCACGGATACGTCGGCCGCGCCATCTGATTTCGTGGTGGAGCGTCTTCAGGCGCTACTCCCGCACGAGAAGGAGCTTGTTGCTACCATTGCGGAGAAGCTCGTAGCTGCTTGGCGTCGCGAACTTGGCGACATGCGAACAGGAATCGCCACTGCTGCACCGCAACTAACGGATCTTGCACTTACGCTTCATCGGCTTGGGGGAACGTCACGTCAGTCTGGCGTCGCCCTCTTCGAGGCGATGATCGAAATCGACGCGTATGGTGCGCGAGAGACTCTAGCTGAAATCGATGGGCGTTTCGGCCCGCACCAGGCGACAGCACGGCAGCGGCTTGCGCGCCGACGCAGGCTTCGGGGGTCCAAGTCGAGGAGCAGCCTAGTTCCTTTGTCCGGTCATACAAGACTCCTCGCATCTGAATTTGCAAACTGGAGCCAGCGCTTCCCGTTCGACGAGAGTTTTCACGCCTTACCTTTTGTGTGGATACTTTAAGCGAAGAGCGGTGCTGCCAGATTGGCGGATGTCGTCAACGTGTACGGCTGGTCGGAAGCGGACAAGGGTCTGACCGTGCTCTATAAATCCGCTTTGCGCGCCGGCGCGTTGGTCCGCTTCTGGCCGAAAGTGAACATTCGGGTGATCGAAGTGGCGCCGCATAACAAGGCCATTCAGGCGGACGCGTAAACGCGCCGCTGATGGCCGGGGTTAATCCCAAGCCATTTCCTGCGCCGCGTTCTGGCCGGCGATTTTGCCGGCGACGAAGCATTCCGTGATGTTGCCCGCTTCCAGATATAGATGACCGTAGATCGAGCTGATCTCGCCGGCGAGTCTCTTGTGAGCGCTTGGACATAGAATCAAGCGGCGACACAGGTACGCAGCCCGACCGACGCCCTCTGAATTGGCCCCACCGTTATGTCAGGTATATTGGTGCTATACTGATCAGCTATATTGGATATACGAGTGAAAAGGAATTCATTGACAAGTTATTGATTGAAGGATTAAATTCCCCAGTGGTGATTTTTGGAAGTCCAATATACGCAATCAGCTCACCCAATGGTTCGGCACGGCAAGGTTGACATCCTCAAGGGCAGGTTCTAAGGAGGCGACATGCGATCAAAGAGCGGTTCCGTAACGAATGTTTATTTGAAAGAAACGAGCCCTGCACGACCGCGGGGTCGCCGCAGCAAACGGAGCACCCGGGGAGTCGCGGCTGTTGAGCGACCAGCAAAGGCCGGCAATGAGTCAGCGGAGGACCTGAGAATCCTCAACCGAATTGCGCGCAGGCTGAATCGGGAGGCGCGTGACGTCCTCAGCTTTCAGGTGCCCGTTTGAAGCGCGGCGACCTTTATCGAGTTCGCCACCCTTCCAGCCGAGATCCGAAGCGTGCTCGAGTTTTCGTCGTCGTCAGCCGCCAGGTCGTGATAGAGTCCAAGTTCTCGACCGTCATCTGTGCTCCCGTGTATTCGCGTTACGATGCCTTGTCTACGCAGGTACCGGTGGGGACCGAAGAAGGTTTGAAGCATGAGAGCGCAATCCACTGTGACGAACTCGTGAGTCTACCCAAATCTGTGCTGACCGACTATGTGGCCGACCTGAGGCTTGCGAAAATCAGAGAGCTGGCTCGGGCACTTCGAATAGCGCTTTCGGTTGAGGACTGAGACGTGCCGAACCATTGGCTTGAGACCGACGCGGCGGACCGCGCCTCTCACCCAAGACGTTAATCCCAAGCCATTTCATGCGCCGCGTTGGTTCCGGCAATTTTCCCGGCGACGAAGCACTCCGTGATATTGCCCGCCTCTAAATACAGATGCCCGTAGATGGAGCTGATCTCGCCGGCGACGTAGAGGCGCGGGATCGGTTTTTTCATCGGGTCGAGGACGCGCTGTTTCACGTCGTGCTCCGGGCCGCCCTGGGTGTTATTCACGATGGGCCAGGCTTCGACGACGTAGAAGGGCGGCGCGGCGATGGGCATCATGGTTTTGGGCGGCCGTTTGTGATCGGTATCCCGCCCCTCGTTGCACAGTGAGTTCCAGTGCTCGACGGATGCCTTCAGCACTTTCGGATTTACGTCAATCTGCCCAGC
>JAUYJB010000057.1 GCA_030688605.1 Hyphomicrobiales bacterium | reverse complement strand
CCGAGGCCGTCGGCTTCGGCAGGTTCGCCCCCGCGCTGCGGGGCGCCCTGACCGGCGGAACGGCGTCACCGGACCTTGGCCGCACGCTTTCGGCTCTAGGCCGCGAGGAGAGCCTGGGGCGCATCGACGACGCGCTTTCGCCTGTCACGTGAACCGTTATAACGACGTTCAAACGCCCGTTCGGGCCTATGTGCGCATTCAAGGAGATCAGGCATGACCGACAAGGCGGTGCTGACGATCGGGCTCGACAGCTACGAGCTTCCGATCATCAAGGGGACGACCGGTCCGGACGTTGTCGACGTGCGCAAGCTGTACGCGGAATCGGACCGCTTCACCTTCGATCCGAGCTTCACCTCGACCGCTTCCTGCGAGAGCAAGATCACCTTTATCGACGGCGACGCGGGCATCCTGCTGCACCGCGGCTATCCAATCGACCAGCTGGCCGAGAAGTCGAGCTTCCTGGAGGTCTGCAACCTGCTGCTGAATGGCGAACTGCCGACAGCGGACCAGTTCGCCGTGTTCGACCACAACATCACCTACCATACGATGTTGCACGCTCAGTACGACCGCTTCTTCGAGGGGTTCCGGCGCGACGCCCACCCGATGGCGATCATGGTCGGCGTGATCGGCGCGATGTCGGCGTTCTATCACGACTCAACCGACATCACCGATCCCGAGCAGCGGCGGGTGGCGAGCCTGAGGCTGATCGCCAAGGTGCCGACCATCGCCGCCATGGCCTACAAATACTCCACCGGCCAGCCCTTCATATACCCGCGCAACGACCTGAACTACGCGGCGAACTTCCTGCACATGTGCTTCGCGGTGCCGTGCGAGGACTACAAGGTCAATGCGGTGCAGGCGCGGGCGCTCGAGCGGATCTTCATCCTCCACGCCGACCACGAGCAGAACGCCTCGACCTCGACCGTGCGGCTCGCGGGCTCCTCCGGCGCCAATCCGTTTGCGTGCATCGCCGCCGGAACCGCCTGTCTGTGGGGCCCGGCCCATGGCGGCGCCAACGAGGCCGCGCTCAACATGCTGAACGAAATCGGCGCGCCGGAGAACATCCCGAAATTCATCGCCCGCGCCAAGGATCCGAACGATTCGTTCCGGCTGATGGGCTTCGGCCATCGGGTCTACAAGAACTACGACCCGCGCGCCAAGATCATGCAGAAGACCTGCCACGAGGTGCTGAAAGAGCTCGGCGTCAAGGACGATCTGCTGCTGGATGTGGCGATGGAGCTGGAAAGGGTGGCGCTGACGGATGAGTATTTCATCGAGAAGAAGCTCTATCCGAACATCGACTTCTATTCCGGCATCACCTTGAAGGCGCTGGGTTTTCCGACGACGCTGTTCACCGTGCTGTTCGCCATCGCCCGCACCGTCGGCTGGATCGCCCAGTGGAACGAGATGATCGAGGATCCGAAGCAGCGCATCGGCCGGCCGCGCCAGCTCTATACCGGCGCCAAGAAGCGCGACTACGTGCCGATCTCGCTCAGGAAATAGGCGCGCGGCGGCGCAGGACTTCGAGGACTTCCCGCGCGGCGCGTGCGCTCGGCGTCTCCTCGCCGATGGCGACGCGCGCCGCAACCTCGTCGAAGGCGGCAAGCTGCGCGCGCCGTTCCTCGCTGTCCTTGAGCAGGGGCAACAGCGCCGCGGCGAGGTTTTCCGGCGTACAGCGCTCCTGAATGAATTCCGGAACGGCGTTGCGCCCCAGGATCAGGTTGGGGAGGACCACCGAGGGGACGGTCAAGAGCGGGCGCAGCACCACCGCCAACCGCTCGACGCGATAGGCGATGACCATCGGAACCCGCGCCAATGCGAGTTCCAGCGACACGGTTCCCGAGGCGGCAAGCGCGGCCCGCGCCCGGTGGAAGGCGGCGAGCTTGGCCGCTTCGCCGGAGACGATCTCCGGGCCGACCGGCCAACTCTTCAAGCCCGTCTCGATGGCCGCGCGGACCGAGTCGACCGCCGGAATGACGACGGCAAGCTCGGGATGGACCTCCCTCACCCGCGCCACCGTGTCGCCAAACGGCGCCATCAGGCGCTCGACCTCGGTGATGCGGCTGCCGGGCAGCACGACGAGCAGCGGCCCGCCGACGGGCTTGGTCGCGCCGCCGCGCAGCGCGTCGATGCGTTCCGCCAGCGGATGGCCGACATAGCTGCAGGGCGGCCCGCCGAGGCGCCGGTGGGCGTCGGGCTCGAACGGCAATAGCGCCAGTATGTGGTCCACATAGGCGCGCATGCGCCGCGCCCGCCACGGCCGCCAGGCCCATACCGAGGGCGAGACATAGTCGATGATCGCAAGCTCCGGCCGCGCCCGCCTGACGCGCCGCGCCACCCGGTGGGTGAATTCCGGGCTGTCGATGATGATCAGCGCGTCCGCATCCGTTGCGCTCACGGCATCGCTCGTCTCGCGGATGCGGCGCAGAATGGCGGGCAGTCTGCGGGCGATCGCGATCGGTCCCATGAGGGCGATTTCGGAGAGCGGAAACAGGCTCGCCAGCCCCTCGGCGCGCATGTGCTCGCCGCCGACGCCGGAAAACCGCACGCTGCCGCCGAGCACCCGCCGCAACGCCGCCATCAGATGCGCGCCGAGGACGTCGCCGGACGGCTCGCCGGCGACGACGAAGAAATGGCGGGGCTCGTCTTCCTTCTTGGCCATCCGTCGAGAGGGGTTCATGGTTATAGGAAACCATTTGACCGGGATGATTTTGCGCCGTGGCCAGGCGCGGCTCGCCGGGCGATGCGGTGCATCGGCCAACAGCCGCAACACCGCCACGGCGCAAAAGAACCCGGCCTTCGGTGGGCCAAATC
>JAUYJB010000056.1 GCA_030688605.1 Hyphomicrobiales bacterium | reverse complement strand
GATTTGGCCCACCGAAGGCCGGGTTCTTTTGCGCCGTGGCGGTGTTGCGGCTGTTGGCCGATGCACCGCATCGCCCGGCGAGCCGCGCCTGGCCACGGCGCAAAATCATCCCGGTCAAATGGTTTCCTATAACCATGAACCGCTCTAGAACAGGCCTTCGATCAGCCCCTGGTCGTTGAGCCGGATGCTGTTTGCCGCCGGCACCCGCGGCAGGCCGGGCATGGTCATGATCTCGCCGGTGATGGCGACCAGGAACTCGGCCCCGGCCGAATGCCGCACCTCGCGCACCGCCACGGCATGGCCGGACGGCGCGCCCTTGAGGTTCGGGTCGGTGGAGAATGAATACTGCGTCTTGGCCATGCAGATCGGGAAGTGGCCATAGCCGGACTCCTGCAGGTCCTTGAAGCGGGCACGGACGCTCTTGTCGGCGGTCACCTCGCTGGCGCCGTAAAGCTCGGTCGCGATGGTGCTCACCTTGTCCCATAGCGGCATGTCGTCGGGATAGAGCGGCTTGAATCCGGCCGCGCTGGAATCGCAGACCTCGACGATGTGGTGCGCGAGCTCCTCGGCGCCGGCGCCGCCGTCGGCCCACAGGGTGCACAGGATGGCCTTGGCGCCGAGCTCCTCGGCGGTGGCGCGGATCGCCTCGATCTCGGCGTCGGTATCGGTGACGAAGCGATTGATGGCGACGACCGGCGGCACGCCGAACTTTTTCACGTTGGCGATGTGGCGGGCGAGGTTGGCGCAGCCTTTGGTGACTGCTTCGACATTCTCCTCCTTCAGGCCGTCCTTGCCGACTCCGCCATGCATCTTCAAGGCCCGCACGGTGGCAACGATGACCGCGGCCGACGGCTTGAGCCCCGCCTTGCGGCACTTGATATCGAAGAATTTCTCCGCCCCGAGATCGGCGCCGAAGCCGGCCTCGGTGATCACATAGTCGCAGAGCTTGAGCGCGGTGCGGGTCGACAGCACCGAATTGCAGCCATGGGCGATGTTGGCGAATGGCCCGCCATGGATGAAGGCGGGATTGTTCTCCAGCGTCTGCACCAGGTTCGGCATCAGCGCGTCCTTCAGCAGCACGGTCATGGCGCCGGCGGCATCGAGCTCCCTGGCGGTCACCGGCTTGCGATCGCGGGTCTGGCCGACGACGATGTTGCCGAGCCGGCGCTCGAGGTCCTTAAGGTCCATGGCGAGGCACAGGATCGCCATCACCTCGGAGGCGACCGTAATGTCGAACCCATCCTCGCGCGGGAAGCCGTTGGCGACGCCGCCCAGCGAATTGACGATCTGGCGCAGCGCCCGGTCATTCATGTCGACGACGCGGCGCCAGGAGATGCGGCGCGGGTCGAGGCCCAGCGCGTTGCCCCAATAGATATGGTTGTCGGTCATCGCGGCGAGCAGATTGTTCGCCGAGGTGACGGCGTGGAAATCGCCGGTGAAATGGAGGTTGATGTCCTCCATCGGCACGACCTGGGCGTAGCCGCCGCCGGCGGCCCCGCCCTTGAGGCCGAAGCACGGGCCCAGCGACGGCTCGCGGATGCACAGCATCGCCCTCTTGCCGATGCGGTTGAGCGCGTCGCTGAGGCCGACCGTCGTCGTCGTCTTGCCCTCGCCGGCCGGCGTCGGCGTGATCGCGGTGACCAGGATCAGCTTGCCCTCGGGGCGGTCGGCGAGGCTGTCGATGAAGTCGAAGGTGATCTTGGCCTTGTAGGGACCGTAGTGAAGCAGCGCCTCGGGCGGAACGCAGATCCGGCCGGCGATCTCGGCGATCGGCTTCATGCTTGCTTCGCGGGCAATCTCGATGTCGCTCTTTACGGCCATCGCTTCCTCTGGTTCTCGCTGAGTTGATTGGTGGCCGGGCACTGCTCAATTGCCGAGCGTATCGCTCGCCTTGAGCCCGCTTTGGGCGGCGAATTCCGATGCCGGGATCTTGGCGCCCGAGGACGGCCGCACGCGCTTGACGAGGATGCCGCCCTTGCCGGCGGCAACCGTGATGCCGTCATCGGAAACGGCGACGATCTGCCCGGGCGCGCCCGTGGCGGCGTCGTCCCTGGCCGAGTCGAAGATGCTCACGGCCTCGCCCTTCAGCTCGGTCCAGGCGCCGGGCTGGGGATTGGCGGCGCGGATCAGATTGTAGATTTCGGCGGCAGGCCTTCCCCAATCGATCTTGACGAGGTCGCGCTTGAACCAGCTCTCATAGGTGGCCTCGGAATGATCCTGCTGGACCTTCGGCGCGGTGCCGTCGCGGACCAGGTCGACGGCTTCCATCATGGCGTCGACGCCCAACGGAAAGAGCTTCTTGAAATAGACGTCGCCCAGCGTCTCGTCGGGACCGATCTCGACCTCCCTCTGCAATAGGATCGGGCCCTCGTCGAGCGCTTCGTCGGGCCAGAAGATGGTCAGGCCCGTCTTGGTCTCGCCCATGGCGATCGACCAGTTGATGGAGGATGGGCCGCGATGCTTGGGCAGAAGCGAGGGATGGTACTGGATGGTGCCCAGCTTGGGCGCGTCGAGCACCGGCTGGGGCACGAGCAGGATCACATAGGCCATGACGCAGAGATCGGCGTTGAAGGATTTCATCAGCTCCAACGCTTCCGGCGTCTTCCAGCTCTTCGGCTGGTGCAGCGGCAGCCCCTTCTCGGCGGCGAACTCGGCCAGCGCATCGCGCGAGCGCCCCTCCTTGTCGGGCGCGCAGAATACGCCCACCACCTCTTCGCCGCGTTCCAGGAGCCTCTCCAGCACGGCCTTTCCGAACGCCTGCTGGCCGTGAACCACGATGCGCATCGTCCCTGCCTTCCCGTATTCGGTGCCCCGCACCCGGCGCGTCTATTCGGCAGCCACCCTTTGCTTGTCACCGATCGCACCGGAGCTCCGGATACGATCAATTTCCTGGTCGGAATACTCCAGCACGTCCCTCAGGATCTCCTCCGTGTGCTCGCCGAGCAGCGGTGAACGCTTCACCTCGGAGGGCGAATCGGAAAGTCTGACCGGATTGCCCACGGTCAGATACTTGCCGCGCTCAGGGTGATCGACCTCGACGATGGTGCCGCTGGCGCGCAGCGAGGGATCTTCCGCGATCTCCTTCATCGAAAGGATCGGACCGCAAGGTATGTCGAGGGGGTTGCACGCATCCATGACCTCGAACTTGGTCTTGGTCTTGGTCCACTCCTCGATCCTGTCGAAAATCTGTGAAACCTTGTCGAGCCGCGCATCGAACGTGGCGTAGTCGGGGTCTTTCTTCCATCCCGGCTCGCCGATCAGATCGCAGATCTTGTCCCATGCGGCCGCCTGGGTGATGAAATAGACATAGGCGTTCGGATCGGTCTCCCAGCCCTTGCATTTGACGATCCATCCCGGCTGCCCGCCGCCGGAATCATTGCCGGCGCGCGGCACCGTATCGCCGAATGCAATCCCCTGGCCGTACTGGCTATATTCCTTCAGCGGTCCGTGCTCGAGGCGCTGCTGGTCGCGCAGCTTGACCCGGCACAGATTGATCACTCCGCACTGCATGGTGGCCATGACGCGCTGGCCACGGCCGGTCTTCCCGCGCTGGAACAGGGCCGTGACGATGCCGAAGGCCAGATGCAGGCCGGTGCCGCTATCGCCGATCTGAGCGCCGGTAACGAGCGGCGGGCCGTCGCGGAAGCCGGTCGTAGACGCAGCGCCCCCGGTGCATTGGGCAACGTTCTCATAGACCTTGCAGTCCTCGTAGGGGCCTGGCCCGAAGCCCTTGATCGAGGCATAGATCATGCGCGGGTTGAGCTCCTGGATGCGCTCCCAGGAAAAGCCCATCCGGTCGAGTGCCCCGGGGGCGAAATTCTCTACCAGCACGTCGCAGCTCTTGACCAGACGTTCGAGCACCTCCTTGCCGGTCTCGCTCTTCGAGTTCAGCGTGATCGAGCGCTTATTGTGGTTGAGCATGGTGAAATAGAGGCTGTCCACGTTCGGAATGTCGCGCAGCTGTCCGCGCGTGGCGTCGCCGGTGCCGGGACGCTCGACCTTGATCACGTCGGCGCCGAACCAAGCCAGGAGCTGGGTGCAGGTCGGCCCCGACTGAACGTGGGTGAAATCCAGAATACGAATGCCTTCAAGTGCTTTCATCATGCTCTCTCGATGTTTATGTTCTCCGACACACTGCGTCCGGCTCAGATTCCCGCGCGCCGCCGGCGGTCCGGCGGTGCGGCAGGCAAGCGACGGCCGACAGGATTACTTGTCCATGGACTGCGCCTTGGTTCCGGGCGCATACTCGACGCCTTCCCGTGCCTTCATCGCGTGCTCGTTCATTTCTTGCGAACCACGCTTTGCGGGTTGAGGTTGCCGATGCGGCCGCTCTCCGTGCCGGCCGCCGGGTCGATCACCGCGTTGATGAGGGTCGGCTTGCCGGAGTCCATGGCCTTGTTCACGGCGCGGGCGAGCTCGTCGGGCGTCGTCACATGGACGCCCACGCCGCCGAATGCTTTTATGATCTTGTCGTAGCGCGCGTCCTTGATGAAGACGGTTGTCGCAGGGTCCGCGCCGCCAGCGGGATTGACGTCGGTTCCGCGATAGATGCCGCTATTGTTGAAGACGACCACACAGACCGGCAGGTTGTACCGGCAGATCGTTTCCACCTCCATGCCGGAGAAACCGAAGGCTGAGTCGCCTTCGACCGCAAGCACCGGCTTGCCGGTTTCGATGGCGGCTGCGATGGCAAAACCCATGCCGATGCCCATGACGCCCCAGGTGCCGACGTCGAGCCGCTTGCGCGGTTGATACATGTCGATGACGCCGCGCGCGAGATCGAGCGTGTTGGCGCCTTCGTTGACGAGGATCGCGTCCGGCCGCTCCTTGATGACGGCGCGCAGCACGCCGAACGCGCCGTGGAAGTCCATCGGCACGTTGTTGTTCCGCAGCTTCGGCGCCATCTTGGCGATGTTCGCTTCCTTTTTCGCGTTGACCGCGCCGGTCCACTCGCTCGGCGGCGCCGGCCACTTGCCGTCGAGCCCATCGAGCAGAGCCGAGACGCAGGAGCCGATGTCGCCGACCAAGGGAGCCGCGATCTCGACATTGCTGTCGATCTCCTTGGGCTCGATGTCGATCTGGACGAACTTCTTGAGCTCGGTGCCCCAGGTCTTGCCCTTGCCGTGCGACAGAAGCCAGTTGAGGCGGGCGCCGATCAGCATCACGACGTCGGCCTCTTTCAGCACCAGCGAGCGCGCCGCGCCCGCGCATTGCGGATGCGTGTCGGGCAACAGGCCCTTGGCCATGCTCATCGGCAGGAAAGGAATGCCGCTCTTTTCGATGAGCGCGCGGATCTCGTCATCGGCCTGCGCGTAGGCCGCGCCTTTGCCAAGAATGATCAGGGGGCGCCTGGCGCTCTTCAGCACATCGAGCGCGCGCTTGACGGCGGCCGGAGCGGGAAGCTGGGCCGGCGCCGGGTCGATGACCTTGACCAGTGACTTGGCTCCGGCCTCCGCGTCCATGACCTGAGGCAAGAGCTTGGCCGGCAGATCGAGATAGACGCCGCCCGGACGGCCGGAAACGGCGGCGCGGATCGCGCGCGCCACGCCGATGCCGATGTCCGCGGCATGCAGCACGCGGTAGGCCGCCTTGCAGAAGGGCTTGGCGATCGCCAGCTGGTCCATCTCCTCGTAGTCGCCCTGCTGCAGGTCGACGATCTCGCGCTCCGACGAGCCCGAGATCAGGATCGTCGGGAAGCAGTTGGTGGTGGCGTTGGCCAGCGCCGTCAGGCCGTTGAGAAAGCCGGGGGCCGACACGGGGAGGCAGATGCCGGGCTTTTTCGTCAGGAAACCGGCGATTGCGGCGGCGTAGCCGGCGTTCTGCTCATGCCGGAAGGAGATGACGCGCAGCCCAGCGGCCTGCGCCATGCGGCCCAAATCCGTGATCGGGATGCCGGGCACGCCGTAGATCGTGTTGATGCCGTTGAGCTTGAGCGCGTCAATGACGAGGTGAAATCCATCCGTCAGCTCCTGCTCCGCCTCGGCGGCGCTTGCATCTATGCTCTGCACTTTTGCGGACATTCCGCTCTCTCCGTAAAGATCCTTCGCTCAACCGGTTCGGCTATGATTCTTGGAACGCGCGCGCCGCCGTCTCGTCGTGGCCGACGTCGATGATGCGGATGTCCTCGCCGGCGCTCTTCCTGGCCGGCTTGTCCGTCGCGGCGCTCGTCTCGGCGCGTGTGTCTGTCGCTGTGCTGGGCATCATTGGCCTCCCTTTGCGAGCGGGCGTTTCTGTTCCGGTTCGACGAAGGTCTAGGCGGCGTGTTCTTGGTCCTCCACCCATGTGCGGGCGACATGGACGTGGAGATTGAGCGTATGTTCGCGCACCAGGCGCTCGGCGAGGTCGGCGTTGCGCCCCTCCAGCGCCTCGATGATGTGCAGATGATCGACGATCGAGCGCAACACCCGGTCATCCTCCGAGATGGTGCGGTGGCGGATGGCGCGCATGTGCACGAACAGCCCGTCGGCGATCTGCTTTAGGAGCGCGCATTTCGACATTTCGAGGATCGACTGGTGGAACTTGATGTTCTGTTCGGAATATTCGTCGATATTAGCGCCGATTTCGTCTCCCTTGAATGTGGCAAAAAGCGTCCTCAGGGCGCCGATCTCCTGGTCACTGGCGTGCAGCGTCGCCAGCCGTGCGGCCATGCTCTCCAGTGCCGCCCAAACCATGATCATCTCGAGGATCTCGTTCTTGCTTTTGCGGGCGATGAACACGCCCTTGCGCGGCACGATGCGCACCAGCCCTTCCTGCTCCAGGCGGGCCAGCGCCTCGCGCACCGGGGTGCGCGAGATGCGCAGCCGCTGCGACAGCTCGCGCTCGTCGAGGCGCAGCTCGGCGTCGGCCGCATAGGTGTTGGGCGAGGTGATGGCCTGTTTCAGCGTCGTGTAGATGCGCTCCTTCAGGCTCGGGCTGGAATCGATCGGCCGCAACCGGATTCTGGCCGTCCGATTGGCTGCGCGATGCTGTGCCATCTCCGGTGTCTCCTTGTTTGTGGTATGCCATACACCACGCACGCGCGTCCGACAATATCAAACCCCGACCATGAGGCTCACCAGCGATTAAAGGCCTTCGGGTCAGGTTCTTCCCCAGGCCATGGGCCTTGTCAGGTCTGTGCGCTGCCGGCTTCCGCCTTGCCGCGCGCTTGTCTGCGGAGCCAGATGATCCGGGCTATCGGCAGCATGAACAGCGCGAGCGCGGCCACCATGATCGGCGCCGACAGCGGGCGCTGGAAGAAGATCAGTATCGAGCCGTCGCTCATGATCAGGCTCTGGCGCAGCGCCTCTTCCGTCGACGCGCCAAGCACAAGGGCGACAATGAGCGGAGCCAGCGGATAATCCAGCCGGCGCAGGATGAAGCCGATGACGCCGAAAATGACCACCAGCCAGAGGTCCATGACCGCGTTCTGGATGGCATAGGCGCCGACAAGGGACAGCACGACGATGATCGGCGCCAGGATGGCGTAGGGGGTGCGCAGCATCAGCGCCAGGAGCGGCGTCGCCGTCAGGCAGATCAACAGCGCCCCCAGATTGGCCAGATACAGGCTGGCGATGAACGACCAGACGAATTCCGGCTGCTCGGTGAACAGCCGCGGGCCCGGGATGAAGCCCCACATGAAGACACCGGCCATCAGGATGGCGGCGGTGGGCGACCCGGGGATGCCGAGCACCAGCATGGGCAGGATTGCGCCGGTGCCGGCGGCGTTGTTCGCCGCCTCCGGCGCCAGCACGCCTTCGATGGCGCCCTTGCCGAAACGCTCCGGGTGGCGCGAAATTTTCTGGGCGAAGCCGTAGGCCATGAACGAGGCCGGCGTCGCCCCGGCGCCGGGCAGGATGCCGGTGACGAAGCCGAGCAGCGCGGAGCCGGACGCCAGCCAGAAGTTGCTGAACACGGCCCTGGCGCCCGCGGTGATGTCGTGCAGCCCCAGCTTGGCGGCGCGCGTCACTTCCTCGATCTGCACCTTATATCGCTCGGCGGCATTGACAAGCACCTCGCCGACGCCGAACAGGCCGATCGTCACGGGCACGAAATGGAAGCCGCGCATCATCTCGATAGTCCCGAAGGTGAGCCGCGGCTGGCCGGTGACGATGTCGAGGCCGACGGTGGACAACAGGAAGCCTGCGGCGATCATGACGAGCGCCTTGTTGGGATTGCCGCCGAGGCCTATGAAGGTGCCGAAGGCGATCATCAGGACCGCGAACATTTCCGGCGGGCCAAAGCGCAGGGCCATCTCGGCGAAGGGCACGGCGAAGAAGGTGAACAGCACCGAGGCGATGATGGCGCCGAAGAACGACACCCAGAAGCCGGTCGACATGGCGAGCCCGGCCTTGCCCTGCTTGGCCAACGGCCGGCCGTCGAACATCACCGCGACGGACCAGGGATTGCCGGGCACGCCGAACAGGATCGAGGTGATCAGGCCGCCATACATCGAGCCCCAATAAATTCCCGCGAGCATCACCAGCGCGGCGACTGGCTCGAAGAAGACGGTGATAGGAAGCAGGATAGCGACGCCGGTCGTCCCGCCGACCCCCGGGAGCACGCCCACCAGCAGCCCCAATATCACGCCCAGCATCATGAAGCCGAGGCGAGAAGGTTCCATCAGCGCGCCGAAACCGGTCATAAGCAAGTCGAGGGCTTCCATCGTGTCAAACTATCCCTGTTGGCAGCATGGATGGTGTAATGGCGCGGCGGAATCAGAACGGCAGGATGTTCGACTTGTAGAACATGCTCATGGGCATCGAGATATTGAAGCCCTCGCGCAGCGTCAGCCACATGATCACCGGCAGCAGGACGCCTCCGGCAATCGCCTGGTACCAGCGGAACTTGCCGTACCACGCCATGAAGAAGGCGATGTACAGCCCGGCGCTGAGGTAAAGGCCGAGCCAGCGAATAAGGGCGACGACGACCACAATGGGAATTCCCACCTTGAGCAGATCCTCGACCTCCTGCGAAAACTCTAGGTACGGACGCAAGTCGGGGTGGCGGTAGATATCCACGTAAACCACCCCCAGCGTCCCGAGGATCATCAGGATCGTCAGGACGAAGGGAAAGAAGCCGGGCTGAGGGCCCGAGTCCCCCCAGCCCGGCCCCAGCCGGATCGATTCTGACAGGAGCAGGACGCCCAGCAGGAGTACGCAGATGACCGTTCCGACCTCGACCGCTCGGTGTGTCGTCCGCAACCAGATGGGTGCCATGTCCCGTCCTCGTCACCTGGTGTGCAGACGCCGGAGCCCGGCGTCTGCCATTGGTCTCAGTCTTCCAGATCGGAACGAAGCTCCCAACCGAACTCGTCGCGCATCATCCGAACGTGATTTTTTTCGAATTCGACGAGAAAGTCCCGGTATCCGTCGGGACCCTTGTAGGTCGCCACCATGCCGTTTTTCTTCATGAAGTCCTGCCATTCCGGGGCATCGAAGACCTTCCTGAACAGCTGGTCGTACCAGGCCTTCGCCTCTTCCGGCATGTCGGGCGGGCCGATCAGTCCGCGCACCTGGTGCAAACCGGTCTCCAGGTCGAGAAGCTTGGCCAATTCGCCATCGCCCTCGGTGCCGATCTTGAGCTCCCAATGAGTCGGGGTGTCCGGCACGGTGGGGTGACGCTCCTTGGCGAACATGACGATCGGGATCAGCTTGTCTGGATAGTGCGGCAAGGCCTCCGCCGGCTGGTTGACGTTGAAGTCCGAATGCCCACCGGCGACATTCGAGGCGACCACGCCGCCGCCCGACTGGGGAACGTAGCGGAATGGCTCACAGCCGGCCGCCTTCTGGAGCAGCCCTATCTGGATCTCGTCTTCCTGCCTGGCGCCGGTGCCAGTGGCGGTGAGGCGCCGCTCCTTGCAAGCGGCATGGAACTCCTCCCAGCTCTTGAATTTCGTCGGATTCACCCACAACAGGAACGGATCCGTCGTCATCATCGCCACGGGGGTGAGGTCCCGAGAGGTGTACATCACCGGGATCTTCTGCTGCAGCGGCGTAGTGACGATGCTGTTCAGCGTCGGTGTGATGTAGTGCGGGTCGCCCTTCTGGCTGTATAGATAGGTCAGCGCAACGGCCCCCGCGCCGCCCGGCATGTTCACCGGCGTGATCGGCACCGGCGACAGCTTGTACTTTTCGATAATGCCCGTCCACAACCGCGTGTAGATGTCGGAGCCGCCGCCCGGCGAGGTCTGGATCACGATCTCGATCGGACGCTCCGGCTGCCACTGGGCAATTGCCGATTGCGGCGCCGCCCAGGCCGAGAGGCCCAATCCAAGCCCTGCGCCGAGGGCCAATAGACTACGTCTTGTATGAAGCATCGGATTTCCTCCCATTTCACAGCCTTTTGGATTTCGGCTGCCCACTCGTTGGTTGGTTCTGCGCCCGTCTTCATACGCGGGCTTTGACGGAGGGCGGTATATGTCGATCCACCCTGCATTCTTGTTGCTGGTATGCCACCGATAGAACAAGCATCCAGAATCGCGCCTTGTCAAGCGCCTGTCGAGCGCCGATGGCAGTTTACCAACTGTAACGCCGCAAGAACGGGACTGAGAAGCCATTTCTGCTAAGATCGGTCGGCGCCACGATCTCGGATTGTCTGGCCGCGGCGTCTGGCATATGGTGTGTGGGATACCACAGACACCGCCGCCACCGCGCCACGGTCGCGGCGCAGAGGCCGAGAAATGATATTTCGCCACCGCCGCCTTGAGCAAGTGGCGCCGGCGCAGGGAGGTTCGCGTCGATGAACATTCACGAATATCAGGCCAAGTCTATTCTCGCCGATTATGGCGTGCCGCTGCCGCGCGGCGGGGTCGCCGAAAGTGCCGAAGAGGCGGTGCGGCTGGCCGAGGAGATCGGCGGCCGGCGCTGGGTGCTGAAGGCCCAGGTGCTGGCCGGAGACCGCGGGCCGGCGGGCGGCGTCCGCTTCGCCGCCAGCCCGGAGGCCGTGCGCGCGGCGGCGAACGATCTCATTGGGCGCTCGCTGGTGACGGCGCAGACCGGGCCGCGGGGCTTCACGGTGCGCAAGCTGTGGCTCGAGGAGGCGATCGATCACGACCGCAGCATCTATGTCGCCGTGCTCGTCGACCGGTCGAGCGGCCAGGTGGCGTTGATCGGCGCGCGCAGCGGGGCTGAGGATATCGAGGAGCGGGCGGCCCGGGAACCGGGGCTGATCGCCAAGGTCGAGGCCGACCCGGTCAACGGCTTTTCCGCCAGCGAGCTGAAGTCGTTCGCGAGACGCCTGGCGCTCGAAGGACGACTGGCGGAGGCCGCGGCGGGGCTGTTCTTGACGCTGTACAAGGCCTTCGTCGAGCTCGACGCCAACCTGATCGAGATCAACCCCTTGGCCATAACCCCCGAACGCGGGCTCGTCGCGCTCGACGTCAAGATGGCGTTCGACGACAACGCTTTGTTCCGCCATCCGGACATCGCCGCCTTGCGCGATCCGGCCGACACCGATCCGGAAGAACTCGAGGCACAGCGCCACGAGATGAACTATGTCAAGCTCGACGGCGACATCGGCGTCGTCGTCAACGGCGCGGGCCTGGCGCTGGCAAGCCTCGACATGCTGTTCGACGCGGGGGGAAAGCCCGCCAATTTCATGGATATCAGGCCGGAAGCTTCGAGCCGGCAGATCGCCGAAGGCGTTTCGCTGCTGCTCGCCAATCCCAAGGTCAAGGTGATGCTGGTCAATGTCTATGGCGGCGGCCTTCTGCCCTGCGACACGGTGGTGGAGGGAATTTCCATGGCGCTGAAGCGCGGCGGGCGGAAGATCCCGATGGTGTTTCGCGCCGCCGGCTCGAACGCGGAGCTTGCGCGCGAGCGGCTGCGCAATTACGGCATCGCCTACGTTCCGGCCGCCGACATGGCCGAAGCGGTGCGGCTGGCGGTCGAGATCGGACGAAAAGAAGCAGCGTGATGGGGGAGGCAGCGTAATGGCGGTGCTGATCGGGTCCGAGACGCGGGTGCTGTGCCAGGGCATGACCGGGCGCATGGGCACCTTTCATTGCGAACGGATGATCGCTTACGGCACCAAGCTGGTCGGCGGCGTGCGCCCGGGCAAGGGCGGCAAGCGGCATTTGAACCTGCCGGTGTTCGATTCGGTCGCCGAGGCGGTCGAGAAGACCGGCGCCGACGCCAGCATCATCTTCGTGCCGCCGGACAATGCGGCCGCCGCCATGATCGAGGCGATCGAGGCGCAGGTGCCGCTCGTCGTATGCGTGACCGAGCGGGTGCCAGTGCTCGACATGGTCCGCGTGCGCCACGCGCTCAACAGCTCCAAGACCCGCCTGATCGGGCCGAATTCGCAAGGGCTGCTGGTGCCCGAATCGTGCAAGATCGGCGTCATGCCGGCGATCCACGAACGGCCGGGGCGCATCGGCATCGTCTCGCGCTCGGCCTCCGTCACCTCCGAGGTGGTCGAGCAGACAAGCCGGCTGAAGCTCGGCCAGTCGACCACCGTCGGCGTCGGCGGCGATCCGGTGCACGGGCTTTCCCTTGCCGCCTGCCTGGAGCTGTTCCTCGCCGATCCGCAGACCGATGGCATCATCCTGATCGGCGAGATCGGCGGCGCGGAGGAGGAGGAAGCGGCCGATTTCCTGCGCGCGGCTAGGCCGAAAAAGCCCATAACCGGCTTTGTCACCGGGCGTCACGCGCTGCCGCGCCGGCGCATGGGCCATGCCGGTACGCTCAACGTCTTCGGCGGCGGCGACGCGGCAAGCAAGATCGAGGCGCTGCGCGCGGCGGGTGTTATTGTCGCGCCGGACGCGGCAACCATTGGCGAAACCATGCGTCGCGCGCTATGAAGCTGACCCCATGAACGAAATGATACAAAAAGGCGCGGGCCGGCCGATCCATCCAGGCTCCGGGCGGCGCAAGGCGCCGATGTTCCCCAAGGGACGGCTGTTGAAGCCGGAGGAGACCGACGCCGTGCGCGCGCTCCTCGGCGACAGGCCGCGCCGACGCGATCTGCTGATCGAGTATCTGCACCTGATCCAGGACGCCGAAGGCTGCCTGCCCGCGGGCCATCTGCAGGCGCTTGGCGAGGAGTTGCGCGTCCCCATGGCCGAGGTCTATGAGGTTGCCTCCTTCTACGCCCATTTCGACATCGTCCGCGACGGCGAGGCGCGTCCCGCGCCGGTCACCATCCGGGTCTGCGACTCGCTCTCCTGCATGCTCGCCGGCGCCGAGGCTCTGCTCAAGGCACTCGGCGAAAAGACGGGCGATGAGGTGCGCGTTATGCGCGCGCCGTGCATGGGCCGCTGCGACACCGCGCCCGTGTGCGAGGTCGGCCACCGCCATCTCGACCATGCGGGCGTTGATACCGTGAAGGCCGTCGTCGCGGCGGGCGACCTGCACCCACAAATCCCCGCCTATCAGGACTATGACGCCTATGTCGCCGGCGGCGGCTACCAGGTGCTGCGCTCCTGCATTGACGGAACGCGCGGCGTCGAAGAGGTGATCGATACGCTATCCGACGGCGGCCTGCGCGGCCTGGGCGGAGCCGGCTTTCCAACTGGGCGCAAATGGTCGCTGGTGCGCCAGACCACGGCTCCGCGGCTCTTGACCGTCAATGCCGACGAAGGCGAGCCCGGCACCTTCAAGGACCGCTTCTATCTCGAAAGAGAGCCGCACAAGTTCCTCGAAGGCACGCTAATCGCGGCCTGGGCGGTCGAGGCCGAGGCGGTCTACATCTATCTGCGCGACGAATACCCGGCGGTCCGCGAGATCCTGCTCAAGGAGATCGCCCGCGTCGAAGCGGCCGGCCTCGCCAAGCACGCCAAGATCCATCTGCGCCGCGGCGCCGGTGCCTATATCTGCGGCGAGGAATCGGCGATGATCGAATCGATCGAGGGCAAGCGCGGCCTGCCGCGCCACCGTCCGCCCTATGTCGCCGAGGTCGGGCTGTTCGGCCGGCCGACGCTGGTCAACAATGTCGAGACCCTCTACTGGGTGCCGGAAATCCTGGAAAAGGGCGCCGACTGGTTCGCGTCCCAGGGCAGGAACGGCGCCAAGGGCCTGCGCTCCTATTCGGTGTCGGGCCGGGTGAAGCAGCCCGGCGTGGTCCTCGCGCCCGCCGGCACCACGGCGCGGGGACTCATTGACGAATATTGCGGCGGCATGGCCGACGGCCACACCTTCAAGGCCTATCTGCCGGGCGGCGCCTCCGGCGGCATCCTGCCGGCGACCATGGCCGACATCCCGCTCGATTTCGGCCAGTTGGAGAAGCACGGCGGCTTCGTCGGCAGCCACGCGGTTGTCATCCTGTCCGACAAGGACGACATGAAGGAGGTGGCGCTCAACCTGATGCAGTTCTTCGAGGACGAGAGCTGCGGCCAGTGCACGCCATGCCGCAACGGCACCGAAAAGGCGGTCAAGCTGATGGAAGCCGGCAAATGGAACCCGGCCGTGCTCAAGGACCTCGCCCAGGTGATGGCCGACGCCTCGATCTGCGGCCTCGGCCAGGCTGCGCCCAACCCGCTCCTCAGCGTGCTCAAATATTTCCCGGAGGATTTGTGATGAAGCAGGCCGAGGCGAAGGCCGCGCTTGAGAGTTTTTGGGACGATTGGTGGCCCAACAATAGGGAATCTTTGCGCGCCGCAGAATCGACGGCTGATTTGGAGTGCGTTTCTGCGTTTCTCGAAAAATACCCGGCTTATGAGAATTTCCGTGCCCGGATCGGCGCAAGGCATCGACTAGAATTGTGGGCGGACAAGTTACGCCGCGATGCAATCATGAGTGAGAACGCTAGATTGGGATTGTTGTGATGACCAAGACCATCCACTTCACCCTTGACGGCGCCGAGGTCGAAGCCCGCGAGGGCGAGACCATCTGGCAGGTGGCTGAGCGCGAGGGCGTCGAGATCCCGCATCTGTGCTGGCTGCCGGAGCCCGGCTACCGCGCCGACGGCAATTGCCGCGCCTGCATGGTCGAGATCGAGGGCGAGCGGGTGCTCGCCGCCTCCTGCATCCGCAAGGTAAGCGAAGGCATGAAGGTCAACACGGCGTCGGAGCGCGCCAAAAAGAGCCGCGAGCTGGTATTCGAGCTGCTGCTCGCCGACCAGCCCGAGCGGGACAGGGCGCACGACCCGAAGTCGCGCTTCTGGAACTGGGTCGACGCCATGGGTGTTCAGCCGGCAAGCCGCTTTCCGGCGCGTGCCGATATCGCGCCCGATTCGAGCCACGGTGCCATCGCCGTCAATCTCGATGCCTGCATCCACTGCAATCTTTGCGTGCGCGCCTGCCGCGAGGTCCAGGCCAACGACGTCATCGGCATGGCCTATCGCGGCGCCGGGGCGAAGATCGTCTTCGATTTCGACGAGGGCATGGGCCAATCGACCTGCGTTGCCTGCGGCGAATGCGTTCAGGTCTGCCCGACCGGGGCGCTGATGGAGGCCAATCTCGTCGACAAGTCCGGCGTGCGCACTGAGTTCGAGGAGCGATCGGTCGACACGCTGTGCCCTTATTGCGGCGTTGGCTGCCAGACCAGGGTCCACGTCAAGGACGGCAGGATCCTCTATGTCGACGGCCGCGACGGGCCGGCCAACAACAACAGGCTGTGCGTCAAGGGCCGCTTCGGCTTCGACTATGTGCACCACCCGCACCGGCTCAGGGTGCCGATGGTCCGGCGCGCCGACGCGCCCAAATCGGCCGACATCGAGATCGATCCGGCCAACCCGTGGACCCATTTCCGCGAGGCGACGTGGGAGGAGGCGCTCGATGCGGCGGCTTCAGGCCTAAAAAAGGTCCTCGACCGCGACGGCGGCCAGGCGCTCGCCGGCTTCGGCTCGGCCAAATGCTCCAACGAGGAAGCCTATCTGTTCCAGAAGCTGATCCGCCAGGGTTTCGGCACCAACAATGTCGACCACTGCACGAGGCTCTGCCACGCTTCGTCCGTCGCGGCGCTGATGGAAGGCATCGGCTCGGGCGCCGTGACCGCGCCGTTTACCGCGGCAAAGGACGCCGAATGCATCATCGTCATCGGCGCCCGGCCGACGGAGAACCACCCCGTCGCCGCGACGTTTCTGAAGAACGCCGCCAAGCAGGGCAAGCAGCTCATCGTCATCGACCCGCGCGGCCATTCGAATGGCCTTGCCCGCCACGCCAGCGCGGTGCTGCAGTTCAAGGCCGGCACCGACGTGGCGCTGCTCAACGCCATGCTCAACGTGATCATGGAAGAAGATCTCTACGACACCCAATATGTCCAGGCCCATACGGAAGGCTTCACGGCGCTCAGGGAGAAGGTCGCCGAGTTCACGCCTGAGGCGATGCAGGACGTCTGCGGCGTCGCCGCCGAGACGATCCGCTCCGTGGCGCGCACCTATGCCACAAGCCGGGCCTCGATCATCTTCTGGGGCATGGGCATCTCGCAGCACACCCACGGCACCGACAATGCGCGCGGGCTCATCGCGCTGGCGCTGACCACCGGCCAGGTCGGCCGGCCCGGCACCGGCCTGCACCCGCTGCGCGGCCAGAACAACGTCCAGGGCGCGTCCGATGCCGGCCTCATCCCGATGTTCTATGCCGACTACAAGTCGGTCGAGGACCAGGCGGTGCGCGATATGTACCAGACTTTCTGGGGCCGCGATCTCGACCCCAAAAAGGGCCTGACCGTGGTCGAGATCGTCAACGCCATCCACGCCGGCGGGATCAAGGGCATGTACATCCTCGGTGAGAACCCGGCCATGTCCGACCCCGACCAGTCCCACGCCCGCGCCGCGTTCGCCAGGCTCGAGCATCTGGTGGTCCAGGACATCTTCCTCACCGAGACCGCCTGGCATGCCGACGTGGTGCTGCCGGCGACCGCGCACGCGGAGAAGTGCGGCACCTACACCAACACCAACCGCGAGGTGCAGATCGGCCGCCCGGTGCTCAACCCGCCCGGCAGCGCGCGCCAGGACTGGGAGCTGATCCAGGAGCTTGCCCGGCGCATCGGCCTTGACTGGAGCTACGCGCATCCGCGCGACATCTTCGCCGAGATGGCCGAGGTCATGCCGTCGCTCGCCAACATCAGTTGGGAGCGGCTGGAGCGCGAGGACGCGGTCACCTATCCGTGCCAGGCGCCGGACAAGCCGGGCGACGAGATCATGTTTTCCGACGGCTTTCCGACCGCCTCCGGCCGCGGCAAGCTGGTTCCCACCGACCTGCGGCCGCCAGCCGAGGTGCCCGACGAGACCTATCCGTGGGTACTGTCGACGGGGCGGCTTCTGGAGCACTGGCACACCGGCGCCATGAGCCGGCGCGCTTCCCAGCTCGACACCCTGGAGCCCGAGGCCGTCGCCTGCCTGAACCGCAGGGACCTCGCCAAACTCGGCGTCGCGCCGGGGACGCTGATCAAGGTGGCGACGCGGCGCGGCGAGATCGTGCTCAAGGCGCGCCAGGACCGCGACGTGCCGGAGGGCACGGTGTTCATCCCCTTCTGCTTTTCCGAGGCCGCGGCCAACCTGTTGACCAATCCGCAGCTAGATCCCATGGGCACGATCCCCGAGTTCAAGTTCTGCGCGGCCAGGGTGGAGCCTGTCGAACGCGCCAAGGCGGCGGCGGAATAGGTCGCCCAACGGGCCGGGCCTCATGGTGTGAGGGCGCCCCCGGAAACAAGAGGCGAGGAGCGTCCGAAGGACGCGACAGGGACTTAAGAAGTCCGGGGGCCATGATGGGCAGCAGCGGATACATCAGGTCCGTTTGAAACCTCGGCACTGACGCATGGATTGCCCCCGGGCATCGCCCCCTGGGTCTCGCTTTGCCGATCCCGAGGGCAGCCTTTGCCGATCCCGAGGGCAGGCTTGTAAGACCCGGCCATGATGGGGTGGACGGCCGCTGCTCAACGGCATCGCAATGTGCCAGAACGGGGCTGCTATTGAGCGCCACCTTGCGAGAGGAGACGTCCGACATGCAGGTTGGAGCGCATTTCGTGAAACCGGTGTCACTCAAAGCGCTCTAACTTCTTTATTTTACACGCATTTTTGTCCGA